>JALWVW010000234.1 GCA_027079365.1 Campylobacteraceae bacterium
TAGGCTGCATGATGGCTGATTGAGAGAAATAACGAAGCTGAAGCTCTGCTAAAATAGATAAAGAGAGATTTTTGTGACTACTATATTCCCCAAAGTCATACTCTTTGTCCTGTAGCCATATAGACCAGCTGTTACCCTTTCGCCACAAAATCCAAAGAGATGGAGTTGACACAGTGGCGTGTGCTTTTTTCTGTCATGCCTTCACCTTTAAAGACATGTCCAAGGTGACCACCACAGTTGGCACAGACAATCTCTATGCGTCTGCCATCTGCATCAGGTACTTCTGTCACAGAACCCTCTACTGCATCATCAAAACTAGGCCACCAGCCTGTACCAGAGTCAAACTTGGTATCTGAAGGAAACAGATCTGCATTGCACTGACGACAAGTATATATACCCTCCTCATGATGATCCCAAAATTTGCCTGTAAAAGAACGCTCTGTCCCTTTGTTTACGATGACTCTTCTCTCTTCATCTGTTAATTTGTTATATGCTATATTTGTTCCTTATTTGATGTCGTTTAGTCTAGATTGGTAGCTTTGTGGGTGTTTGCACACAGGGCAGACCTCTAACGCTTTTTTACTGTAGTGGATGTGTCCACACACTTCACATATCCATGCAGTATCTTCCATATCATCCTCATAGATGGTGCCATTTTTCATACGAGCCAGCATAAGCAAGAACATCTTCTCATGCTCTATCTCAATCTTGCCAATACCCTTGAAGAGTCTAGCCGCCTCTTCATAACCCTCTTCTTTAGCGACTTTTGCAAAGTCTGGGTACATACTGGTATGCTCATAGTTTTCACCATCGATAGCTGACTGTAGGTTCTCCATAGTATTTCCAAAGTTGTTCTTGGAGTCTGTTATCATTCTATTATGTAGAGCAAGTTCCAGTTTTGCATGCGTCTTTTCGTTGTTCGCTGCTCTTTGAAAGTGTGCAGCTATATCATAGTAACCCTCTTTTTGTGCCACCTTTGCAAAGTACTCGTACTTGTTGCGTGCCTGAGACTCTCCTGCAAAAGCCTTCATGAGGTTTACGAGCGTCAGGTTTTTGGTCACCATCTCCATCTCCTCGCCACAACACACCAGTGTACCGCCACCAACACTTTGTACTTCTATTTCATTGCCACATTTGTTGCATTTGTATGTTTCGTACTGTCTCATGGTTTTTCCTTAGATAAATCTTTTCGTTACCCTCATTATAACAGATTATAGAGATACGTGCTGGAATATTTGTTCTATGGGCTAGAGTCTTGATGATGCCCGTCACTGTAGCCCACTTTTTACATTATCTATTGCTTAAAATTATTATCAAGACCTTGGAAGTACCCAGTCAGCTCTTGCAAAGTGACAGGTGTAGCCATCTGTATAGTGCTGTAGGTAGTCCTGGTGCTCTGCTTCTGCTTCCCAAAAATCACTTGCCTGAGTCACAGGAGTCACCACTTTTCCTGGCCACAATCTACTGGCATCTACATCTTTTATGGTCTGCAGGACTACCTCTTTTTGCTCCTCTGTTGTATAGAAAATCTCTGAACGGTAGGATCTTCCTCTGTCATTACCTTGTCTATCTGGTGTAGAGGGGTCATGTATCTGAAAGAAGAACTCCAGCAAAGCTCTGTAGCTTGTCTGCGACGGGTCAAAGAGTATCTCTACAGCTTCTGCATGGTCTCCATGGTTACGGTAGGTTGCATTGGGTACTTCACCACCGGTGTAGCCCACTCTTGTGCTGACAACTCCGGGAAGTTTACGGATAAGCTCCTGCATTCCCCAAAAACATCCTCCGGCTAAAATTGCTTTTTCTTGCTGCATAGTCACTCCTTATTGCTTGGTGGTGTGATATACTTTTTTCTCTTTGCTGCATACATCTGGTCAGTTGTGATATATCCAATACTTTAGCGATGCAATGCTGAAAATAGCCTTTTGGTAGACTGGGTATTTCATCTGTTTCGCTTTTTGATTTTGGTGCCTGTTGTGACAAAATCAACCCTGAGGAAGAGCAGAAATACCCACAATTTGGTTCAGGATTGATGATGGGTGAACTAGCAATAATAGATACTACATTCTTTGTGATTTGACACCCGACCCTAGGTTTAACCCTTATTTTTTGTATTTAATGGTTATGTTTGTGGTTTATTGGCTGGCTCTAAAGTTCTTCATATTCTTCCCTTCTTGTTTTTATATTCATTTAATTTGTGCTTGTCTATTTAATTTTATAAAATGTTGTTGTATTTTTGATCACTTTTTTGTTAAAAAAAATGGTACAATATTTTAGTAACTTGTTTTGCCCACTAGGAAACTTGGAGATATTCTATGAATAAAAAAATATGGCAGAGATTTGAAGAGTTAGAAAACTTGATTACAGATATAGAAGCAACTAAAGTAGAGAAACAAAAAGAAATTTTATATGGTCTATATGCTGCTAATAGCAGCAAAATAGTGACAGTACCTTATATAGATAGTGACTTATTTCTACAATGGGTACTTCAAGTTGAAGACTTATTAATCAAAGTTGTTGATAGGGAATCAATATATTACAAACAATTTGAAGAAAAAAAAGAATCAGACTATAGTACATATTTAATTTTTCAAGATTTAAAAGTAATCTTTTTAACATTTAAAAATGACTATAAAAAAGGATATTTATTTTCAGTTAAAACACTTGTTCAGGCAGAAGTTTTTGAAAGTCAACTAGAGCAATCGCAAGAATTATTAAATAGTGGATATAAACTTGCTTCAGCAGTTATAGCAGGTATCGTACTCGAAACAGGATTACGTGAGATATGTAGTAGAGAAAATATTTTGCATGGAAAACTTGATAAGATGAATGCTGAATTGGCTAAGAAAGGTATATATAATAAACTTCAACAAAAATGCATTACAGCACTTGCAGATATTAGAAATAGTGCGGCTCATGGAAAAGAAGATGAATTTAGTCATGATGATGTAAACAATATGATACGCGATGTTGAACAATTTTTAGCTAAATACCTGGATGATATCTAATGAAAAAACTATTAAACTTTTTACAAAAATTAGAGCAGCATAAGGTACACTACACCATAGAGCACAACCGAGACGAATTCATCATGGTACTTGTGACCATACCAGGTGAACGCTGGGAAGTTGAATTTGATGAGGCAGGTGGTATTGAGATAGAAATTTTTAAAAAATCTACGGGGGTATATACAGATGAAAGTATGTTGGATGCCCTATTCGAAAAAGATGAAATATGAGGCAAATTTTTCTAGGTTAATATATTATTTGGTGCGTGTTACGCAGCCTACATTCTTGTTATGTTTTATGATACAAGGTGCCGCTTAACATACTCCAAAGCTTCTTCCTGGCTTTGAAGTTTCCCTTCGATCTGCTGCTCATAGACAGCATCGAGTACCTCTCCAAATCGCGCCGAAGGGGTGAGTCCCAGTGCAATCAGATCTCTGCCCTGGAGAAGAGGGGGAGGAGGGGCAGTGGTCACCTGCAGTGCTTTGGCTTGGGTCAGTAGCCACTCTCCGGCCTTGTAGATGCCTGACTTGGCCTCTGGGGTGTTGCGTCCCAGAAAGTCTGCTTTTGCGAGGAAGACAAGCTCCTCTATGTTGACCTTGGTTGCCAGCCGTCTGATCGCGGTGCTTTTGGCTCCCTGGGCGTAGAACTGTGAGGGCTTGAGATGGTGCTCTACCAGAGGGAGGATGCTCTCTATGAAGTCATGTGCATGGGTGAGTCGATAGAGGAAGCTTTTGGTGGGGGCGAGTCCTGCGTATTCATGTCCTATGGAGCGGATCCTGCCGTCTGCTTCTATGGTGGTCGTGGTTGCCTTGCCAAGATCGTGACAGAGGATAGCAAAGAGAAACATCAGTTTCTGATTTTCCTTTATTCCTAATTCCTCATTTCTCATTCCTAATTCTCTCGCCATCACATCAAGTGCCATCATGGTGTGCGTCCAGACATCTCCTTCTGGGTGCCATTTGGGGTTTTGGGGGACAGCGATGATCGCTTCTAGCTCGGGGAAGTAGCGCAGGATACCAAGGTCTTTCATGAGCGTAAAGCCGAGTGAGGGCTTGGGAGCCTTGAGCAGGAGCTTGGTAAACTCTGTGTAGATTCTCTCTCTAGGGAGCTCTTCAAGCATCCCTTTACCTGTCATCTCCCGGCAAAGTTTCTCTGTCTGGGGTGCCAGCGTATAGCCAAATCGGGCAGCGAACTGTACTGCACGATAGACCCGCAGAGGATCTTCGATGAAGGTACGGCTGTCGATATGTCGCAACCGTCGTTGCGCCATATCTTCTCTCCCTCCAAAAGGGTCGAGGAAAACACTACTCCTGATCTCATATCCCATGGCATTGAGGCTAAAGTCTCTGCGTCTGGCTGCCTCTTCGAAGTCCATCTCTCCATCCACGGTGACAGCAAAGCCCCGATGTCCGCTACCGCTTTTGGATTCTCTACGGGGGAAAGAGAAGTCATACTCCTCTCCTGCATGGGTAAATTTGAGCACACCGAAGCTTCTGCCTACAAGGTTGACACTGCCATACTGGGAGAGTATCTGCCTCAGTTTCTCCAGTGTATCCAGCCCATAGACTTCGATATCATAGTCCTTGACAGGCTGCTGCATCCAGTGATCCCGTACAGCACCGCCCACAATGATAGCTTTGGCACCGTGCTCTGAAAGTGCTTCTGAGACAGTGTGAAGTATTTTGGGTAGTTTCATGGGTGTATTATAGCGATAGAAGTAGAAAGTAGAAATTAAAAATTGAGGGGGGAGAGATGTGCCATGGATGTGTAGGGGGTGATTGCTATCGCAGAGAATGAATTAGAAATAAAAAATTGGGCGGAGAGGTTTTATGCGCTAGTCGTTCTCTTGGGCACAGTGACCAGCAATCCTGCCACCACGATGAGTCCCATTCCGACCCAGCTCCAGAGATCAGGGAGATGGTCTCCTAGTAGGGTGCCGATGATCACGGCGAAGAGGATCTGGGTGTAGGTGATTGTGCCTACGATGCCTGCCTGAGTCAGAGAGTAGGCTTTGGTCATGAGTAGCTGAGAGGCGGTGGCGAAGATACCTGCACCGATGATATAGAGCCAGAGGATGCCATGAGGCATGACAAATCGGGAGACCATGAATGCCCAGGACTCAGGTACCGTGATAGTCTCAGCCAGCAGCATGAGTAGAATGGGGCCTACTGTACCCACTACCATGAAGGAGAGTGCAATGGTGCGAATATCATAGTGGTTTTTGAGTTCGCGTATAGAGGTGTAGGCCAATGCTGCGCCGATACCTGAGACTAGACCCAGTACCATGTCATGATCGAGGCTCAATACCCCCTCGGGTTTGGCGATCATAGCGATACCGCCAAACCCAAAGAGTAGTGCGAGTACGGCAGTACGGGGGAGCTTCTCCCCCAGAAATATCCAGGCGAAAAATGCCAGAAAGAGCGGAGAGGTTTTGTTGAAGGTCACTGCTGTGCCCAGCGGGAGGTTTGCCATATTGTTAAAGTAGGCCAGCAGTGCGATGAAGCCGATCAGCCCACGGAAAAAAAGCAGTAGTGGCTTGCCTCCTTTGGTCTGCATGGGACGCTTCCAAAGACTGGTACCGATGATGGCTACACCAAAGACATTACGAAAGAAGGTGACCTCTAGAGAGGGGAGCTCAGAGGAGAGTGTCTTAACCAGTCCACCCATTGCAGCAAAGGTCAGAGTTGCCATTAGCATATAAAAAATACCGGCATCGATGTTCCATATCTTCTGCTGCATGCATACTCCTAGAGTCGTTTTTTGGGATTATATCTAAAAGTGTGTTATGGAAGTGGAGAGTTTACTCCCACTATTCTGGTATGGGTTTCTTTGGGGTGTTCTTTTGCTTGATCTTTTCGCGGTTGCTTCTCTTGAGTCTGCGGAGGCGTATCTGTCGTTGTATCTCTCGGAATTGCTTGGCATTCTCTTCTGTTAGGGAGACGCTGGAGTGCTCTATATCCTCACCGTATTCGATATCCAGCATCCCGGACTTGCTCATGGATATCTTTTGGGAAGGAAATACGGATCGGTGACCCAGTACCAGGAAACTGATGGCAATAGAGACGGCTGCATAGTGTGCCACATCCATACCGAAAAGCTCCATTGCCATAATGATCGCTGCGATGGGGGCATTAGTCGCACCGGCAAGGACAGAGACAAATCCAAGAGCAGCAAAGAGTGCCAGCTGATGCTCACCGCCGAAAAGCCCACCAAAGAAATGCCCACTAGTCGCACCGATATAAAAGATAGGTGTCACGATCCCTCCGCTTCCTCCTGAGCCCAGGGTCACGGCAGTATAGAAGATCTTGACGATAGAGGTGTACCAGGGAATATCTGTCGAAACTCTACCTTCAAACTGAAGCGCACCAGAGATCGTGTCCAGACCCAAACCAAAAAAGGTATCTCCCACAACAAAAGAGAGAAGTACCAGAAGCAAGCCTGCTGCAAAAGCTTTTTTGTAGGGGTTCATGGGGATCTTTTCTACGATCCTCTCTGCTTGTTTCAGGGTAGTGACGATCAGGTAGGCAATCAGACCAAAAAAGATACCACCAACGATAACCTTGGCGATCAGTACTACATCGATAAAGAAATGTTGAAAATAACTGATCTCGTAGTAGGTGTAGGTCGCACCCAGATACTGGGCTGTAAAAAATGCGCTAAAGCCTGCCACGATAGAAGGCAGCAACAAGTCGTACATCAAGGTACCGACGACCAGTACCTCTATCCCAAAGATCGCTCCGGCCACAGGGGTACCAAAGACAGTGGCAAAACCGGCACTGATCCCACAGACCACCAGCTTTTTGCGATCCCGTTTGGAAAAATGTAGTAGGTCTGAAACGACCGAGGCAGTACCAGCACCAATCTGTGCACCAGGCCCCTCCTTACCGGCGGATCCACCGGAAAAGAGTGTGACAATAGTGGCAAGAAGCTTGACTGGTATCACCACAATATCAATCTTTCCACTTTTTTTGTGTACTGCTTCAATCACCTTCTCAGTACCGTGTCCTTTGGCATCAGGAGCAAAAGTGCGTGTCAGCCAAACACTAAGCATCAAGCCAAAAGGCAGCAGATAATAATAGTGAAAAGGGAGATCGCTTTGATGTGATTCAGTAAGGTGTAGCAGGTTGAGAAAAAGGGTCACAGTCGCACCAATGAGTATTCCTACAACACCAGACAAAAAAGTCCACTTGGTGACACTGGCGATAATAGAGGATTGCTCTAAAAGACTCTTGGAAGGACTCATGATGTATCTTTACAATCAAATTTGATTTATTATAGCACTCTGAAGATGATAGGGATATGAATTTTTGGCTCTTTTGTGGTCTATTTCTGTTTCTATAGTCAAGTTTGGGTATAATCGCTCTAATTTAGAACTTTTAGGGGGTGCCCTTAAGTTCTTATCCTAAGGAAAAATAAGATGACAACAGCAGCATTGGATCAGAAATTTGTGCTTTCCTCTTACGGCCGCAACAGCACCAGTTTTATAGAAGGGAAGGGTGCCAAACTGTATGATGAGCATGGCAAGGAGTATATTGATTTTGCTTCTGGTATCGGAGTGAGCAGTGTAGGTCATGGCAACCCATTATTGACTGAAGCGATCTGTACGCAGGCAAAAGCACTGATCCATACTTCCAATCTGCAGGTCATCGCACCACAGGCGGAGCTGGCAGAGCGGATCGTGACATTGAGTGGTTATGACATGCGTTGTTTCTTTGGTAACTCCGGTGCAGAGGCCAATGAGGCTGCGATCAAAATCGTACGCAAATATGGTGAAACTCACTTTGAGAAAAAACGCTACAAAGTGATCACATTAGAACACTCTTTTCACGGCAGGACGATCACCACAGTCAAAGCTACAGGCCAAGACAGCTTTCATAGCCCACACTTCTCACCCTATCCTGACGGTTTTTCCTATGTGAACGAGATCGATGCCGTCTATGATCAGATTGATGAGGAGACCGTAGCTGTGCTGATCGAACTAGTGCAGGGTGAGGGTGGTGTGCAGCCTTTTGACAAAGTGGAGATACAGCAGCTTGCCCGTACACTCAAAGAGAGAGGTGTTTTGCTGATCGTAGATGAGGTACAAACGGGGATCTATCGTACCGGTGCCTTTTTGGCATCTCAACTCTACGAGATAGAACCGGATGTGATCACACTGGCAAAAGGGCTTGCTGGAGGTGTACCGATTGGTGTGGCGATGACTTCACTTAAGGATATCTTTGAGCCGGGCGATCATGGCAGTACTTTTGGTGGTAATTTCCTGAGTACCAGGGCAGGACTGGCGGTCTTGGAGATACTGGAGCGGGAGCAGGAGAGGGGTGTGTTGGCGGAGCGTATCACAGAGTTCAATGCACACTTGACAGGGCTGGAAAAAAGCTATCCTGCGCTCTTTGGTGCGCATGTAGGGCTTGGGTTGATGCTGGGGCTTCGTGCGACCAGCAGCGAAGTACAGCAAAAGGTGCTTGCAACAGCCTTTGAGGCGGGCGTAATCGTGCTCAAGGCAGGGAGAAATACAGTGCGGTTTTTACCGCCATTGACGATTACAAGAGAGGAAATCAATGAAGGGTTCAAGCGTTTTGAAAAAGCTATTGCTGCTTTGTAGTCTCGCAGCAGCGAGTTGTGTGTATGCGGGAAGTGAACTGCAGAACTACCTGACAGAGGAAAAAAACCAGATCTTCGATTATCAAGAGATGAAAAACCAACTGGAGATGGACAAGCTTCACGACAGCTGGATCTCTCCTATTACTGTCAGCTATCAGGAGAACTGGACGACACAGCCGCTGAGTGGCACACAGTCTAGCTCAGCCTTTAGTATAGGGATCGATCAGCCTATCTTTAGATCGGGGGGCATCTACTATGCAATCAAGTATTCTGAGGCGCTCAGGGGCGCAAACTCCCGCGAGATAGCTATGCAAAAGAGGGCACTGGTCGGGCAGGCGATCGATATTCTTTTCAGTATCAGGAAACTGAAGCTGCAACACCAGAAACTCAAACTACTGGTAAGAAATGATACGATCGATATCCGACGAAAGCAGGAGAGCTATACTGCGGGGATACTTGACAGCAGCTTCCTGGATCAGGCTATCCTCAAACGAAACCAGGACGAGTCACAGATGCTTGATATCGAGCTAAATCTGGCAAAACTTCGCAGCAGTTTCAGGCTGCTAAGCAGAAAAAATCCAGACAGACTGAAAGTGCCCCATCTTAAAATGATCTCCCTGAAACACTATAAGCGAAATCATAGTGAGGTGGCAAAAAAGCAACTCCGAGTACTGGAGAAAAAATATAGCAGTAAAATGACCTGGGCGAAATATCTTCCTACACTTTCTGTACATGCCAGATATACCAATACCAACCAACACAGGGCAGGGTTGGATGATGACTACAGTACCTATGGATTTACCCTCTCTGTGCCGCTCAGCATCAACAGTGGTACAGATATCGAATCCAGCCGTGTCAGCTATATGCAGTCGATGACAGAGCTTCAGGACAGTCGTAGAGCTGTGGCACTGGAGTATCGTATTGTACGCAAAAGTATCGCTATCCTCAACAAGAAAAGTGCACTGGCGAGGAAAGATGAAAGACTGTATCAAAGACTGTACAAGCGTACAAAGGATCTGGTGAAGGCAGGAGAGAAAACCACACAGGATGTGGAAACCATGCATAACTCTCTCAGGATCAAGAAGCTTGATCGTCGCATTTACGCTGTAGAGAAACAGCAGCAACTTCTCAAGCTCTATACCAAGGTGAGCCGTTGACTTTTTCGGCGTATATGGAGGCATGGCTCTATGGTGAAGAGGGTTATTATAAACAGTTTAAGGCGATAGGAAAAGGCGGAGATTTTTATACAGCGGTCAGCACTTCTGCTTTTTTTGGTGCCAGTATTGCCAATTATTTTTTGCAGCTTCTTGAAAAGGGTACAGCGGACAGGAAAGGGTGGCTGATAGAGATAGGAGCACATCAGGGTTACCTGATCAGCGATATGATACAGTGGCTCTATAGTTGTGATCCTACATTGATCGAGACGTTGCAGTTTGGTATCGTGGAGCGCCAGCCAGAAGTGCAGGAGGCGCAAAAGGCTTATCTCTATCAGCGCT
This sequence comes from Campylobacteraceae bacterium, assembly GCA_027079365.1. Classification (GTDB taxonomy): domain Bacteria; phylum Campylobacterota; class Campylobacteria; order Campylobacterales; family Sulfurovaceae; genus JAAXPZ01. The sequence continues at coordinate 10,103 of JALWVW010000234.1, forward strand.
TCGGAGATGCGGTAAAGGTACACTTTTTCAGTGATATTGCTGAAGTAGAGGCAGCGTATGCCTTTGTCGTCGCCAATGAGATACTGGACGCTTTTCCTTGTGAGCTCTACAAGGATGAGAAGATTGCAGTGGTAGAGGCACATCGTATCACATGGCAGGAGGCACCGCAGGAGATCATCACCTTTGCACAGAAGCATCGGCTCAGAACCGGAGAGATCGCTGTGGGTTATGGGGTATTTGCCAAAGCGATGGCAGTAGGGATAGAAAAGCTGGACTTTGTGACTTTTGATTATGGAGAGAAGTATGTTCGCAATGACTTCTCTATCCGTATTTACCGGGAGCATGAGACGCTGCCTCTGTTTGATGAGGCATTGGCACTCTCAGAGGTACATCAGAAGGCAGATATTACTTACGATGTCAACTTTTCTCAAGTTATGGCGTCGTTTGAAGATGCAGGATTTGAGACTGTGGACTATGAGACGCAGGCGAGGGCGCTGGTACGATTTGGACTGATCGATATTCTGGAACAGTATGCCAAAACCACCACAGAGATCAATTATCTCAGGGAAGCAGATCGGATTAAAACACTCATCTCCCCTACGGTCATGGGGGATCGCTTCAAGATGGTACATTTTAGGAAGTAGCTATATACCATACCGAGACTATTAGCCTTTTTTGAGTTTTTTGAGGATCGCACAGCGCTTGATTGCACCACTTTCACCCCCAAAGCGTTTACTATAGCGTTTGAATTTGATGACACCTATCATAGAGATACATTCTTGTTTGTTCATTGTAGAGGCCAATGTTGTGCTGGGAGTCTGGGGCGTGGCCGTAGGTTTGCCTGCTGCAATTTCTGTGGGCTTGTCCGATTTTTGAATTGTTCCTTGAGGACCGAGAAGCTCAGGATCCTTCTCTTTGGAGCCTACACTGTAAGGCTCTGGCTTGAGCTTGTATTTATGTTCGGTGCGTGTGGTGTCATACAGTGTTCCTGTAGCTTCGGGCTCTGTTTCATTTTGATCGGCAATAGGTTCCGACTCCATCGGAATGTGCCTGAAGCGGCGTACGCAGCCACTCATTAACAGTACGATCAACAACCCGTATCCAATATATCTCATGCTTTCTTCCTTTGTCTCATTCTTGTCAGTATTTTACTTTATATTACTTAAGGGTACCTCTAAAATAAGCTCCAGAGGTATGCTTATCCTAATTCTATGATAACAGTAGCAATAGCAAATCCGCCATCGTGGCTGATAGAGAGTGAGCTTTCTCGGATTCGGTGCAAGGTTGTGGCTTGCGTACTGAGTGTGAAGTAGGGTGCTCCTCTAGGATCTTTGAAAAGCTGGATATCATGAAAACCAAGCCTGGATCCGATCCCACATCCCAAGGCTTTGGAGATCGCCTCTTTGGCTGCCCAAAACCCTGCAAGTGATTCTACTTTTTCAGCAAGTATGATCTCTCTACTGCTAAGGAATCTTTTTTTAAAGCTATCTCCGTGCCGATCTAATATCTGTGCTATACGCGAAATCTGTATAATATCTGTTCCAATTTTCATAGAGAAAGTGTAGCAGAAAATACTAAAGGGTGTCACTAACTATGGTGACTATTCTGGATATCTAGTACCCTAAACTACACAAATATCCACTCTACCACCTTGGAAACTTCATCGGCTATAAAGCACTTGATCGCACTTTTTTCGATGGGCTTTGCAGGTACGATGGCTTTCTTGAAACCCTGTGTCTCTATCTCTTTGAGGCGCTGTGCGAGTCCGGAGACTTCTCTGATCTCTCCTGTGAGACTGACTTCTCCCAGAAATAGGGTCTCTGAGCTCAATGCCCGATCCCGGTAGCTACTGAGAATAGCCGCGATGATTGCTAGGTCTGCGGAGGGCTCATTGATCTTTATCCCACCGGAAATATTGATATAGACATCATGGGTGCCCAGAGGAAGGTCGAGCTTTTTCTCCAGAAGTGCCAGCAGCATATTGAGGCGGTTGTTGTCAAATCCTGTGGAGCTGCGTTTGGCGTGGCCGTAGGATTCGGAGACCAGTGCCTGCACCTCGATAATAATGGGTCTGCTCCCCTCCATGATAACCGTGAGTGCAGAGCCTGACTGAAGCTTCTCCTTGTCGAAGAACCTGCCCGCCATACTTTTGGCATCATTGAGCCCACGACTGTTCATCTCAAAGATACCTACTTCATTGGTAGAGCCAAAGCGGTTTTTGAACCCGCGCAGCAGCCTCAACTCTGAGTTGGTATCCCCTTCAAAATAGAGTACAGTGTCGACCATATGCTCCAGCACCCTAGGTCCTGCGATAGAACCGTCTTTGGTGATATGCCCGATGATAAAGATGGGGATATGGAGGCTCTTGGCGATCCGCATGAGTTCGAAAGTGATCGTACGCACCTGGGTGACTGATCCTGGAGCTGAAGGGGTTTCCTCAGAGTAGAGTGTCTGAATGGAATCAATGACGATAAAGTTATAACTTTTGCTGCTGATTTCAGAGATCACTGTGCTGAGGTTGATCTCAGAGAGGAGATAGAGTTTTTCATGGTTGGCGTCTAGTCTGTTGGCGCGGAGTTTGATCTGCCCGGCAGACTCTTCTCCAGAGACATAGAGCACCGTCCTCTCTTGAGTGGCAAGATTACCTGCTATTTTGAGAAGCAGTGTGGATTTGCCAATTCCGGGGCTGCCTCCAATTAGTGTCAGGGAGCCAGGCACAATACCTCCGCCAAGTACCAGGTCGAGCTCTTTGCTTCCTGAAGAGAAACGGATGATGTTGTCCTCACTGATGTCAGTAATGGGCTTCGCTTTACTTGTGGCGGTCTGTGATGTGATACTGCTGCTCTCTTTGAGAAATTGAATCTGCTGGGCACTCAGTTCTACAAGGCTTTCCCATTCATTGCACGAGGGGCACTTTCCCATCCACCTGGGTGTCTGAAAGCCACAGGCTTGACACTCAAAAAGGGTTTTTTTCTTTGCCATGATGATCCTTCCTGTTCTTGTAAGGCATTGTATTGTTTTTTTAGAAACAATGGTAAGAAAATGTCATATTGTCATATTATTTTCTTGTCGGGACTCATAATGTTGTCATCCATTTATGGCTATAATGATGTCGAAATAACGAGGAGCATATATGAATCTAGGCAGTATCAAGCATCTCTTGATTGGATTATATCTGACCAATAGCTATGGATTGAAATTGAGAAAAACAGAAGATCCAAAAGAGAAAAAAAGACTCAGGCTGGTCTATTCCAAAGCACAGCTTTCGGCACTCAATATCACTGTCACTGTAGAAAATCCTGAGATGGTTCCCAAAGAGGGAAAATATCTCCTGATCAGCAACCATAGAAGTATTATCGATCCTCCTATTTTAGAGGTAGCACTCTGCGATAGCGCGCTGTTTGGATTATGGGTTTCCAAAAAAGAGCTCTACAACTCGCCTTTCTTCGGGCTGTTTGTGCGTAATGCGGGCTCCATTCTTCTGGATAGAGAGAAGAGTCAGATGAGTGGCTTTTTTGCAGATATCAAAAAAGGGGTTTCGGAGGGCAGTTCGATTTTTATCTTCCCTGAGGGTACGAGAAATAAGACAGAGCAGCCACTGGGAGCATTCAAGGATGGTTCTCGCATCATCGCACTGAAGAACAGACTTCCTATCCTTCCCGTCTACATTAAGACTAATGCAGGACAGACGCTCAAAGCAGCGATCAAAAACGATAAAGTCCATCGAGAGATCGTGGTGCGATTTGGTGAATTGATCGATTATAAAAGTCGAGAAAACCTGGAAGTATCCTATAAAGAGACTTTTGGGATCTCCTAGCACGTATCTTATGCTTGTCTATTGGCATCCTCCAGTTTGTCTGAGATCTGCTTGAGCAGAGGAGGATAATCCAGCTTATCAAAAAAGAGCTCTACCATTTTGGGCTCGGCAGTGCCTATCTCGTCAAGCTTCTCGAAAAATGTATCAAAATCCTTTACCGTAATGGTTTTCTGTATGCCAAGAGACTTTGCCAGATCTAGATACTTCCACATGTAGATATCATTGTAAGACTGGGAAGGGCCATGGATGGCACGCTCGATGGTGTAGCCGTCATTGTTGATAAGGAAGATGGTGAGATTGAGATCATACTTGGCGATGAGGCTGACTTCTTGAGCAGTCAGTTGGAAGGAACCATCTCCGATAAAGAGCAGTACCCTGCGATCTGGTGAGGCAATAGCAGAGCCGATCGCAGCGGGTAGCGTATAGCCGATAGATGCCCAGAGAATCTGAGAGACGAAGTCGATCTCGGCAGGGAGATCCTGGTGTAGCAGTCCAAAGAGTGAGGAGCCTGCTTCAGCTACAACAATATCTCCTTCATTGACAATGTGTTTTGCTACCTGTGGCCAAAACGGCGCATGCCTGAGTTTTTCACCCGCAAGTTTTTCTGCTGCAAGGCAAGTATGAACCGGTCGCTCAAAAGGGAGCTGATGTGCAGGGTCAGGCTCCATGTGTTCGATAAGATACTCCAAGAGCATCTCTACACTAATGTCTGCATAAAGATGCTTACCGATCTTGATGCTTTCTGGTTTGATAGCGATTACTTGGCTGTAATCGATCCCGTCTTCTGTAAATCCCCCTGAGTTCAAGTCGGTGTCAACCGTACCGATAGAGAGTATACAGTCGGAGCTTTGCACCAGCTCTACGATCCCTTCTGTACTATAGTCGGCAGCATAGATACCTAAGTAGTTTGGTGTTACGATATTGGTCTCATTGATGATAGATTTTCCCATGAGGGTGGTGACAAATTTAGACTGGGTCTTTTGCAGTAGTTTGGTGACATGCGCTCTCCATCCAAATCGTGCGGTATTGATCCCTAGTACAAAGATTGGGCGTTTCGCCTCTTTGAACCGTTTGACTATGGTTTCCCCTAGTTCTGCAACCCTGTAGCTGTCTCTGTTGTGATGGTGAAAAGAGATGGAGGCGATATCTTCATCCACTTCCATATCGATCAAGTCAGTAGGTAGACCGATGTAGCAGGGCTTTTTGGAGGTGAGCATATGGGAGACTACTCGCTGAAGCTCAGTGATATAGTTGTGGGCGGTAAGTATGGTGGTGGCACCAGAGATAGGAGCAAAAGAGTCAAGAAAGTTATTTTTCTTGTAGTTGCCCAAGGTATGGTGTACGGGTACATCATTCTCCAGAAGGTTGCTATTGGGATAGCCGACAATATGGAGAATGGGTACATTGTGGGCATAGGCTCCAGCAATTCCATTGGCGGCATTGAGTTCGCCTACCCCGTGGGTGGTGACCAGTACGGCCATGCCGTTTTCTCTGGCATAGCCATCTGCTGCATAGGCAGCATTGAGTTCATTGCAGTTGCCTACCCATGTGATCTCTGGCTCCTCTAC
>JALWVW010000235.1 GCA_027079365.1 Campylobacteraceae bacterium
ACCACGATGGATTTTGTGGTGATGATACTCAAGAAGGTATTTCATAAAACGCAGCAGCAGTCAGAGCAGATCATGCTGGATGTGCACAAAAAAGGAAAAGGGGTTTGCGGTGTCTATACTTTTGAGATCGCACAGACCAAAGTAGAGCAGGTCAAGACGCTTGCCAAACAAAACCAGTTTCCCCTGCTGGCTACCTACGAAGCAGAGAGTTGAAAGGAGTAGAAAATGATCAGTGTAGCATTGAACGAAGTATTTTCCGATGCAGTAGAGTATGCCAAGCAGATGCACCATGAGTATCTGACGGTAGAGCATGTATTTTTGTCGCTTCTTAAAAGCAGTGAGGGAAGCCAAACTCTTACGACGCTGGGTGCTGATATCGAAGGACTGGCAGGAGAGATAGAAGCACATATCACACAGCATGTACCGGCAGTGGAGGCAGAGATAGATCCCATGGAGACACTGGCGCTCTCTAGCTCTATCAATGACATGATGAACCATGTTCATGCTTCAGGAGGCAGGGAGGCTTCCATCGGAGATATGCTCGCAGCTCTCTCAGTACAGCAGGAGAGCTTCGTCTCGTATCTGCTGCAAAAAGAGGGGATCGAGCGGGTTGATATACTGGAGGCGATCTCCCATCGTTTTGATGAGGAAGAGGAGGAGACAAAGGGCAAAGAGAAGTTTCCTAATCTGATGAAGTTTACCCATGAGCTTGTAGAGGTTTCCAAGCAGGGAAAGATCGATCCAGTGATCGGGAGAGAGCAAGAGATCGACAGGGTGATGCAAACACTGTGTCGGCGTAAGAAAAACAATCCACTGCTGGTGGGTGAGCCTGGCGTAGGTAAGACAGCGATCGCAGAGGGGTTGGCATTGCGTATCAGTGAGGATGCTGTACCAGAAGTACTGCAGGGATCCAAGATATTTGCACTGGATATGGGTGCTTTGGTGGCAGGTACGAAGTTTCGGGGAGATTTCGAGAAGCGACTCAAAGGGGTAATCGAGGAGATTAAACAGATCGACAATGCCATCGTTTTTATTGACGAGATCCACACCTTGGTGGGTGCCGGAAGTACCAGTGGCGGGAGCATGGATGCCAGCAATATCCTCAAGCCGGCACTGGCACGCGGGGAGCTTAAGTGTATCGGTGCAACCACCTACAGTGAATACCGTAATTTTTTCGATAAAGATAAAGCACTCTCACGCAGGTTTGCCAAGGTGGATGTGGCAGAGCCGGGCATCGAAGACACCTTCAA
>JALWVW010000236.1 GCA_027079365.1 Campylobacteraceae bacterium
CCTCCGCCCAAAGAATGCCCGGTAGCGATAATCTTGTAGCCCTCATACCGACTGTCTGACAACAGGTCGTCCAATACCTTCTCCGCCTCTGCATATTGTCCTTTTCCAAAGATATTGAAGTTGCCGTAGATAAAGTCTTTTATGGAGTTTGTTCCGGTAAAAGCAAGTACAATTTTTTTCTCTTCTTCATTTTTCATGATATCAAGGCTCATATCTCTTTTGGTGCATTTGCGCTCGATGCGCTCCCACTTTGGTATTTTGAACTGATGGTTTTTGGCGTAAGCATTGGAAGACATTAGGGCATAGACAAAGAACCTATTGGCAGCACGCTCATAGCGATCACCATAGGCCCTGGGGCTTTGATAGAATGCTGCACGACAGGACATATATTTTCTCTGTTCATCAATCTTGTGCTTCCCCTCCTGTGAGAGTGGGATGGCACATGTTTTGGAGGCACAACCAACAATGAGAATAGAAAAGAGTAAAAGCGATAGCAAGATAGAGATGATTTTCATAGTTTTTTCCTCTTGCACAGGATATCATTTATTATAGTCAAATAATATAAGGATTATTTTAAGCTATAATACAACAAATCAAAGAGAAAAGAGCTATGCAAACTTTTAATACTATTCAAACCTTACCCATTCAACTCCTCTCCAACCTCGATACACTCGGATATCATGAGATGACAGAGATTCAGGGAAAGACGATCCCTATAGTGCTTTCAGGCAAAGATGTTATTGCGCAGGCCAAGACAGGCTCAGGCAAAACTGCAGCATTCGGTATCCCTCTGATCATAGGGATCGATACTGCCAACAGAGACCCGCAGGCACTCGTTATGACACCTACCAGAGAGTTGGCAGATCAGGTGAGTAAAGAGCTGCGAAGGTTGGCACGCTATCGGGAGAACCTCAAGATCATCACACTCACAGGTGGCGTGCCTATGTACGGGCAGAGTAGCTCATTGGCAAAGGGTGCACATATCGTAGTAGGGACACCGGGCAGACTCCAAGACCATCTCTCCCGCGAGACACTGCCACTCTACGATATCAAAACCCTGATACTGGATGAAGCAGACCGCATGCTGGATATGGGCTTTTATGAGGCGATCAGCAAGATCGTTTCCAATCTCCCACGCCAGCGCCAAAGCCTGCTCTTTTCAGCCACATTCCCTGACAAGATCGATCAGCTCTCTCGGACTATCCTTAAAGCCCCTCAACGCATCACTATAGCATCAACCCACACCAC
>JALWVW010000237.1 GCA_027079365.1 Campylobacteraceae bacterium
CAAGAGGCAATGTCCATACTATCATTGAAATAGACAGCAAAAAAATATGACAATCTGACACTTTTCTACATTTTTTTCCAAAAATACATTATGATACTCCCACAAGTCACCCCTATACAAAAAGGAGTATTATGATTCACTTTTATGAAGTCTCAAGTAGACTGAGAGATGCGATCATGCAACTGGAGAGAAGAGAGAAAATCAAAGATAAAGATATCGCCCAATCCCTTGGATTGAGCCCACAGTACTATGCTGTCATCAAGCGGCGTGGCAAGATCCCCTATGAATCCATCGCGCTTTTTTGCAAAAAACACAGACTCAGCATGAACTGGATCCTTCTTGAGCAAAAGCCTGTCCATTTGACCTAAGCCCATTTTACCGCTATAATTATCGCTGTTATACTACAAATCTAATTCAAAGGAAGTCGTATGGGAAAAAGAGACGATAAGATTGCACAATATATTGAAAATGCAAAGAAGCTAAAGCTGGGTCTTTCCGAGGACCTTATCACAAAAGTCACAGTGGGACTTGGCCCCTCTATCTACAAAAAAGACAGCGAAACGGTCTCGTGTTCACAGACATCTGAGCTAGAAACAGTCAAGAAGAACTACCTCCAGAAAAAATTGGGTCTTGCTGCTGATGACGCCAAGCATGACGCTGCTATCAAAAAAGTCTGTGAGGCGATGGGAAGCTCCAATCGCAACAAATACAGAGCTCTCTTCTACGCGTTGCTCTGCAAAGAGTTTGGTAAAGAGTCTGTCTACGCATAGCCGCGTAAATGCTCTATACTATAGAAAACGCTATATCTTTATAAACAGAATATAGCGTTTCTCTTCATCATTTTTACCAAATCCCACGATCTCCATCTCCTGATACTTCGCATTCACATCCATTTTGAGCAGATACATCATTGCATGCATATCCAAGAGTAAAAGTGAGGGGATAATCTCTCCTACTGCTACTTCAGTGTTGCCATTTCCGACACTGAAAATCAGCTCTTTCCTCTCGTAATGTAAGCTATAGGAGGTAATGGATGCCATACCTGCATAGAGTAATTTTGAGGCATCATCTGCATCCTCTTTGAGTAACCCTGCACACAAGATATAGTCCTCTGCATTGCCAATAGTCTCTCTGATATCTTCAATCAGATCAATAATTACTTTCATGCTGTTCCTTTCGATACTATGGTGTGCTACTTGGAAATGTAGTATCGAATAAAAAAATTTGGGGGGG
>JALWVW010000238.1 GCA_027079365.1 Campylobacteraceae bacterium
TTGGTGGGACACTTTGGGCTGCCCCCTCTAGTTTCTATAGGTGCTGCACTGGTATTTATGGCACTTTTTGCCTATGTCATCTCCAAACCCATACTCAAACTCTCGGGGCATTATCTGGCTATGGCAACACTGGGTATCGGCGTCATCATCACTATCATTCTCAACAGCGAAGAGGCGTTGACGGGCGGGGCTGACGGCATGAGTGTGGAGAGTCTGACACTGTTTGGGTTTGAGCTCTCCCAGAGCTGGCAGTGGTATCTTCTGGCTGCACTGCTACTGCTCTTTATCCTCTGGCTTATAGAGAATCTGATTGATTCACCCCTTGGAAGAATATTGAGAAGCATCCATGATTCAGAAAAGGCCTCCAGCAGTGTCGGTGTCGATGTCTCTCACTACAAAAGTATCGTCTTTGTGATCTCTGTGATCATCGCTACACTGGCAGGCAGTCTCTATGCTTTTTTCTCAGGATTCATCTCTCCGCAAGAAGCGAGCTTCAACCACTCTATCGAACTGGTGGTCATGGTGGTACTGGGAGGTATGGGTAGACTGTATGGTGCGGTGGTCGGTGCCTTTATCCTGACTGCACTACCCCAACTTTTAACCTCATTTGAAGAGTACCAGACATTGATCTATGGATCCATTATCATCCTTGTGATGATCTTTATGCCCAAAGGTGTTATTTCACTTTTTGACAGATTTGATACGGGGAATCCCCATGCTAAAAGCTGAACACCTTACCAAACGCTTCGGTGGCGTGACTGCCGTGGATGATTTTAGCTTCAGGGTCCAAAAAGGCACCATTCACGCCATCATAGGGCCAAATGGTGCAGGCAAGACCACGCTTGTCAACATGATTACAGGTGTCTACCGCTGTGATGAGGGTACCGTATGGCTGGATGGTGCCGATGTTACTAACACTGCTACCGATCAACTGGTCTATCGTGGGGTCTGCCGTACCTTTCAGCATCTAGAGGTCTGTGGCAATATGACCGCTCTGGAGAATATCCTGCTTGGCTTTGACCGCTACATGACCAAAAATCTGATGCAGGTCTGCTTCCGATCCAAACGGGTACGCGAAGATGAAGCGCGCTACACCAAAAGAGCGTTGCATCTGCTCGATCTTATCGGGATAGCCTCCCATGCGCACACCAAAGTCAAAAACCTCTCTTATGGTATCCTCAAAAAACTGGAGATCGTCCGTGCACTGGCCACTTCGCCCGAGCTTATCCTCCTGGATGAGCCTGTCGCCGGACTCAACCCCAAAGAGACAGCTGAAGTAGCTGCACTGATACGCACCCTGACCGAAGATGAAGTCACCATCATCCTCATTGAGCATGATATGCGCATGGTCATGGAGCTCTCAGACCATATTACCGTCATGAACTTTGGTCGCAAACTTGCAGAGGGTACCCCTCAGGAGATCAGAGAAAACCCAGAAGTCATCAAAGCCTATCTTGGCAGCGGGAGTTTTGCATGAGTGAGATATTAACTCTCTCTGGCTTGAGCTGCCATTATGACAAGATCATCGCACTCTCTGATGTCTCACTCAGTATCCAAAGTGGAGAGATCGTCTCTCTCATTGGCGCCAATGGTGCAGGCAAGACCACACTGCTACGCACCATCAGTGGTCTCAATAGTGCTTCAAGCGGAAGTATCCACTTTGAGGGAACTGACATCACCTCCCTTTCGCCTGACAAAAGGGTCATCAGCGGTATCGCACAGGTACCCGAAGGCAGAGGACTCTTCTCTATACTCAGCGTGGAAGACAACATACTACTCGGAGCCTACACGCGCAAAGATGCCCAGATACATACAGATCTGGAAGATGTTTATAGGCGATTCCCCATATTAAAAGAGAAGAGAAACCAGTATGCAGGTACCCTCTCCGGCGGACAGCAACAAATGGTCGCTGTAGGCAGGGCACTCATGAGCTGCCCCAAGCTGCTGCTCCTGGATGAGCCCAGCATGGGATTGGCTCCAATCATTGTCGAGGATATCTTCTCTGCCATTATGGAGCTTAGGGATCAGGGTGTGACTGTCTTTATCGTAGAGCAAAATGCCTTTCTGGCGCTGGAGCACTCAGACCGAACCTATGTTTTGGAAAACGGCAGTATCGTATCAGAAGGCAACTCCAAAGAGATGCTCCACAATGAAAGTATTATTGAAGCGTATCTGGGAAGATAGATTTATTATTGGATTTAAAGGTGCCCTTTACTCCTTCTCTTTGGATGCTGCATCCCTCTGACGATAAAAAGCTGCGGCTTTAGGTTTGCCAAGCTTTTCATAATAGCGCGCCAAAGCTTCATTGCGCTGATGCTGTATCTTCTTTGTCTCTTTCAACATATCGCGTACTTTGGCATGGTATTTTCTATAGAAAGGATCTGAGATAAATACCCTGGCCTCTTCCTGAAACTGCTCCCCCAGACTATCTACACTTCCCGGTGACCGAAAGCGAAGAAACAAGGACTTGAGCCGAAGGAACCACGCCAGATCCACATTTTTCCGATCTGGATAATCAGTGATATAGGCCTCCGCATAATAGCGTGCCAGCAGATACTCTTTTTCTCTAATATGTGCTTTGGAGAGCTTCAGGATCATAGCAGGTATCTTGCCGGAGTCAGGGTGCTCCCCTCGGTACTCCAGGTAGAGATTGTCTGCATATCCCAGCTTTTGCTGCTTGATAGCTTCGTTCAGGCTGAGCTTTTTGGTAGACTTTCGGGTTGAGGTATTTGATTTATGGGTTGCTATAAGGTTATCCAAGGGGATACTTTTTTGACAGCCGGCACTGCTCAGGAGCATCACACACAATACTACGAGACCATAATTATTCTGCATAGCAATTCCCGTGCGTTCCACAAGAGAGTGCAGCAATAGATTTCCTATACGCTATGACACCATATATTCTTGATAATTTGCTTTTCATGGGTCGTATTATAGCACAAGTTTCAGTCCTGAAAATTGTCTGATGGCTATCTTCTGTTACCTTTCTTTTGCTATAATTAAATTACCATTAAGGTTTGGATCCTTGACGACATGAACCTGATGGCATCTTAGGACAAAGGATAAATAATGAATAGAAGTATAGTAGGAAGACAGTTTGAACTAACAGAGCCGATCAAAGAGTATATCAACAGTGCACTGGACGGGTTGGACAAATACAACCTTGAAATCATCTCCTCTACAGTCATTATTTCAGGTGATACCAAAAATGGGAAAAAAGGCTTTAGCGTTGAATTTGTTGTCAACCTAAAGGGGAAATATACTGTCGTCATCACACAGAAAGACAAAGATGTCTATGCAGCTGTAGATCTGGCATCAGAAAGAATTAAAAAAAGTCTAAGGAGACATTCCGATAAAATAAAAGACCACAACAATATCAGTCTCAAAGAACTGGGAAGTGAAGCCGAAGCTGTCTCGGAGCAGCTAAACAATGAAGAAGGAGAGCCTGAGATCATCCCTATGGATTTGGAACTATACAAACCAATGGATTTTGACGAAGTTATCACACTGCTGCGTGCAGATACCAAACAACAGTTTCATGTCTTTAATGACAACGAAGGTACCATGCGTGTCATGTACAAAAGAGCCGACGGAAAGTTCGGACTCTACTAAGAGCCGTAGGGGTAGACCTATGTGTCTACCCTCATGATCTACTTTTGGGCAGACACATAGGTCTGCCCCTACAATATCTTAATTCTAGATTTGGCGTAAGCCACAATCTCCTCATCTTCTCCCATATCAAGCCATTTAAATTTCTGCCCACTCTGGATAGTACCATCAAGAATGTCTCCACTGTCTCTAAATTTCAAATCCAGCTTTGCGATATCAAACCCATTGGTGGTTTGAGAAAATTTCATAAGACGCTCTGAGGCTTGAAAGTTACTATAGAGGTAACACCAACTCTTCAAGCCATTTCGCCCTACGCGCCCTCTAAGCTGATGTAGGGTAGCCAGCCCGAGACGCTCTGCACCGACAATGACGATGAGTGTAAGCCGTGGCAGAGAGATACCTACTTCTACCACAGTCGTAGCCAAAAGGACATCTCCCTTTTCTCGAAATTCCAGCAGCACTTCCTCTTTTTGTTTGTCCTTTCCATGTGTGACATAGACATTATCAAACTTACTCTCCCAGAATCCCCTACTCTCCTCTAGCGACTGATACGGTACTTCGCTACTCTGCTCTACCAAAGGGTAGATGATGAGTACCTGGTGCTTCTGTGCTATCTCCTCTCTGATATGCGTAAGTAGGCTGGGAAAGTCTGGCTTGGTGATGGTTCGAGTCAGCACCTCTCGCTCAAAAGGCGTCGTGGTGACGAGAGAGACATCCAGCAGTTCTGACTCCATCATCGCCTGGGTTCTGGGTATTGGTGTAGCAGAGAACTGGAGATAATGTGGCTTTCTCTCTCCACTACTAACCAATGCTTCCAGCATAGCCCGCTGCTTGGTGCCGAAGCGGTGCTGCTCATCTACCATCACCAGTGAGGCCTCTGGAAGATCCTCTTTGTAAAGCAGCGCATGGGTACCGATGATAAAGTCTGCTTCCAGATAGTCCCCCTCCTCTTTTCCTTGCATCACCAATGCAATCTTGACGCTTTTAGGCAGATGCTTGCACGCCTCTTCATAGAGTTGCAAAGCGAGCAGTGAGGTCGGTGCCATCAGTATACTTGTATGGGGCAATGCCATCATCAC
>JALWVW010000239.1 GCA_027079365.1 Campylobacteraceae bacterium
GAAGTAGGAAGTAGGAAGTAGGAATTGTGCTTTGCATTGCTTTGCAATGCTTTTATTTTGGAATATAGAAATAGGCTATGAGAGAATTATAATAGTTTTACGCTAGTAAAACATACCTTAATTCCTAATTCCTAATTCCTAATTCCTAATTTTTTCCAAAGGAAAATCCATTGAGCCAGATAGATTTAGAAAAATTCAGCAAATACTCCAAGCCGGGGCCCCGCTATACCAGCTACCCTACGGCACTGGAGTTTGATGAGACATTTGATTATGAGAGATATATCCAGTATCTAAAGAGTGGTACAGAACAGATCTCACTCTATATCCACTTGCCTTTTTGCCGTAGTGCCTGCTACTTCTGTGGATGCAATGTGGTCTTTACTTCCAAAGAGAGTAAGCTCAGTGACTATATTACCTATCTCAAAAAAGAGATCGATATCCTCGCACAGCACCTTAATACCAGCCGTGAAGTGATCCAATTCCACTTTGGTGGCGGCACACCCACCTATTACAAAGACTTCGAACTTGATGAGATCATCTCTTATGTCAAGCGGATCTTCCCCAACTGGAGTGACGAAGCAGAGGTCAGTGTAGAGATCGATCCACGCTTTTTCAATGAAGATCAGATGAAAGTATTTAAAAAACATGGCTTTACCCGTATCAGCTTCGGCGTACAGGACTTTGATCCCAAAGTCCAAAAAGAGATCCACCGTATCCAGCCCTATGATATCACCAAGGCAGCCGTAGATCTAGCCAGAAAGTATGGTATCGAGAGTATCAATATGGATCTGATCTATGGCCTGCCTTACCAGACCTTCGAGAGCTTCTCCAGGACACTCGAAGAGGCCTTCAGTATCGAGCCCAACCGATTGGCAGTGTTTAACTATGCCCATGTCCCTTGGCTCAAAAAGACCATGCGTAAATTTGATGAGACCACACTCCCCTCTCCGGATGTCAAGCTCAAGATCTTCCAGCACACCATAGAGTTCTTCGAGGGAAATGGCTACAAGATGGTCGGCATGGATCACTTCGCCAAGCCTGATGATGAGCTCTTTGGTGCTATCGCCAAAGGGGAGCTCCACCGCAACTTCCAAGGCTACACCACCAAAGGCGGCGCCAACCTCATCGGTATCGGACTGACCAGTATCGGTGAAGGCAGCCGATACTATGCCCAAAACACCAAAGATATGAAAGCCTATGAAGCAGCGATTGATGCAGGCAGACT
>JALWVW010000240.1 GCA_027079365.1 Campylobacteraceae bacterium
CTCAATGTACTGAGAAACGAGTAATCTCCTAGAAATCGAGTTCTGCATAAAAATAGTTGCCTCCTCTGCCCAGTTGGGCAAAGAAGTCACCAAACTGGCTATAGTTGGGGCGATAATATCTACGCTCAAACAACCCTCTGCCTCTGAGACGATCTCTGTAGCTATACTGTCTATCATAGCGGTAGAATTCACCTTCAAACATAAAGCCTCTGCGACTGAAGTAACCATACTTGTATCCATGTCGGTCATAAAAAGACGCCCGCTCATAGAGATAGGTCAGATACCAGTTTCTACGCGTATGGCGATATCCACGCTGCACATGTCGCGGTTCCCAATTCCCATAAAATCCATCACCCCCACTCCAGCCTCTCCCATAGCTGTCAGACTGCCATCCATGAGATCTCTGTCGTGTGCCAGACCATCTATTTTCTCTTCTGTCTGCGCTAGAGAAGATTTTTCTGTGTGCTGAGGCAAATGAGTGATTTCCATGCCTTCTTTCTCGCCTGTCCATCCTCTGCCCGTAGACCCTTCTGAACTCCTTGGCAGTCCTGAAGTGTCGCCTTTTTGCATGCTTTCTGCGTAGTTTTCTATCGATGCGCCGCTGCACTGTCTTTGCGTGGGCAAGCTTACTTCTCTCTCTCACTCGTTTGTCTATGGTTTTGGTTTTTACAATCCTCTTTTTGACTACTTTATCCCTGGATACCTTTCTCTTCTCTGTGACTGTACGCACCTCCTTATGCTTCTTTTTGGCGCTATGCCAGTCTCCTCTATGCTGTCCATACTCAGCTCTGAGCTCTGTCAGGCTGGAGGCACCAAGCACCCCTGTCGAAGTAGCAATTAATGTAGCAATAAGCGTTAAACTGATTTTTCCTTTTTTCATCATTTCTCCTTTGTGTGTGAAACTTTTCTGTGTTGCTCTTGGCAAGTCACAGTGACAGTATGCAGAAAAATTGTGTAGAAATTGTACTACTGGTTGATAATATGTGCCGGAGAAGTGATGGTGCGCTTGAGTAGCTCCAACGGGTAGAGCAGTGCCTCCTGCACAGGATGGGTTTTGGCTTTTGGTTTGTCCAGGGTTCCAACGATCTTGACACCAGTGGTGATACTCTTGTCTTTGCCAAAGAGGATATACCCTACCAGAGGCAGACTTCCCAGTACCTTTCCTACCTCTCTGGCGGTGCGTATCGCCAAGTCTATATTGAGTGCACCATTCTCCAGTGCCACG
>JALWVW010000241.1 GCA_027079365.1 Campylobacteraceae bacterium
AGTGACCTGGATGTACAGACCAAAGGAGAGTTTGGCGGACTGGGTATCGTAGTAGGCATGCGGGATGGTGCATTGACTGTCATCGCACCGATCGATGACACCCCCGCATTCAGAGCCGGTGTCAAGGCAGGTGACATCATCCTCAAGATAGACAAGCAGGCTACACTGGGTATGACGATCGACGAAGCAGTCAAACTCATGCGTGGCAAACCCAAGACACCCATACAGCTAACCCTCATCAGAAAAGGTGAATCCAAGCCCGTCATCGCCCATATCATTCGTGATATCATCAAGATCGAATCGGTCAAAGTCAAGACACTAGACAAAGATCTGCTCTATATCCATATCACCTCCTTTGACGCCAAAGTAACAAAAGAGGTCAAAAAGGCACTGGCGGCACACCCCGAAGCCAAAGGTATCATTTTGGATCTGAGAAACAACCCTGGTGGACTTCTCAATCAGGCCATCGGCGTATTGGATCTCTTTATTGACGAAGGGCCGCTGGTCAGTCAAAAAGGAAGACACAAAAAAGATGAATCCGTCTTTAGCGCAAAGAAAAAGAATACTGCCAACAGTCATATCCCGATAGTCGTATTGGTTAATGGCGGATCTGCCAGTGCCAGTGAGATCGTCTCTGGTGCGCTACAGGATAGAAAACGGGCTATCGTCATAGGCAAAAAGACTTTTGGTAAAGGCAGCGTACAGGTGGTGATCCCTATTGGACACAAAGAAGGCATCAAGCTTACTGTAGCCAGATACTATCTTCCCAGTGGCAGAACGATACAGAACAAAGGGGTCACACCTGACATCGTCGTAGAATCAGGCACTGTCAAGCAGGAAAGCAACAACACACTCTCCATCAAAGAAAAAGACCTCAAGAAGCATTTGGAGCTGGAGTTGAACAAAATTGACCACAAAGGTACAGCTGACACCAACAGTAGCGACACCAACAGCAGCAAGCCCATAAAGGACAAAACCATTATCAGCAAAGAGATGCTCTACAAAGATGCACAGCTAAAAAGTGCTGCAGATATCCTCAAGGCACTCATCATTACCAGTACACAGAAGGAAGCCAAATGACCAAAACCACCCTGCTCTATGAAGGTAAAGCCAAGAAGGTATGGCATACGGATGATCCAGACCTGCTGATCTCCGAGTTCAAGGACAGCCTTACCGCTTTCAACGGTGAAAAAAAATCCAGTGAGACAGGCAAGGGAGAGCT
>JALWVW010000242.1 GCA_027079365.1 Campylobacteraceae bacterium
CTCCTTTTTGTATAGGGGTGACTTGTGGGAGTATCATAATGTATTTTTGGAAAAAAATGTAGAAAAGTGTCAGATTGTCATATTTTTTTGCTGTCTATTTCAATGATAGTATGGACATTGCCTCTTGGGTTGAAATCAGCTATCAGCTTCATAGAGCGTGGCTTGAGTTTTTTGAAAAGCGTATCATAGATCTCGTTGGCAGAATCTTCGTGGGAGATATAGCGATGCATAAAACTGTTAATGTAGAGCTTGATGGCTTTCAATTCCACCACTTTTTTATGCGGTACATAGCTGATGCGGATTGTTGCAAAATCAGGATATCCTGAGCGGGGGCACAGGCACATGAATTCAGGAAGCTCTATATTGATGGTATAGTTTTTCTTGTGTGGGTTGGGCCAAAAGTTTTCGGCGGCATTGATATCAAATTTTCGTATCTCTTTCTCACCATATTTCATGGGTATTCCTTTAGTTGTATGTATTGATTAACTCTTTTTGGGAGATAGGCTTGCCAATACCAAATCCTTGGACATAGTCAATGCCGAGCGCCTTCAGTTTTGTTTTTTGTACCTCTTTGTCTACCCATTTCGCTATGGTTGTGATATGGAGGTTTTGAGACATCTGAACAAGAGAGCGCAGCATTTCATAGGTGACCTTGTCCTCTAGTTTGGTAACATAATCTCGATCGAACTGCACCATATCAAACCTAAAATGCTTCATGTATTCCATTGAGGCATTAGAAGAACCAAAGTTATCGATGGCAATACGCAACCCTTTGCTTCTCATGTAGTTCAGTGTCTGAAAATAGTTACTGAGGTCATGATGTGTTTTTCGTTCATATAGCTCTATAATGAGTCTGGAAGTATTGACCTGGCTTCGTTCCAGCAGTCCAAACAGGCTACTCTGAAACTCTTTGTTTCTAAGCGAAAAAGGTGAGAGGTTGAAAGTCAGCGATATATGCTCATCTAAAAGAGGCAGCAGTGAGACGAGATGCTCTACAATAGCAAGATCATAGTCTCGACCTAGCCCCAGTCTATTAACAACAGGAAGATAAGTTCTGGGCAAAATATCTCCATGAGAATTAGTATAGAGCTTGACTGATACTTCGTAGATGTCAACCTGCTTGGTTTTGGTATTCTCCAAAGGGCGAAATAGAAAAGAGAGGTGCTTCTCCTTGATTGCCAAAACAATGGACTCCTCTATGCGAGAGATGCTGGCAACATCTTGTATCTCCTCTTTTTTGGGAGTTTTGTGAGAGAAGACATCATCATCGCTCAATGCATCTTTAAGGTGTGTAATTGCCTTTTCAAGTTCCTCGTCACTATAGGTTACGACTGAAAATTTATACTCAATGTCGATACTGTTGATGGTGTGATTCTCTTTGACAAACATTTCAAGGGCATGTTTAAGCTCATCCTTTCTCTCATTGATGGCGAGTAAAAACTCTGCTCCGTAGCGCCTACCTATGAGTGCGCTCCCCAATGCATTGTCGCTGAGAGACTGGTTTAGCCTTTGGATAGTATGATAGAGCAGTCTGTTGGTCTCTTCCGCACCATAGTTTTCATTAATCGAAGGAAGATTATTGATGACCAGTAATGCAATAGTCTTAGATTGCGACTTTTTGAGTTTTTTTTCAAAGGCTAGTTGGTTGAATCCATGGGTTTCTTGATCCAGCAATGTCTCTCGTGCATCCTGCTCCAGAAGAAAGTAGATAAAGTAGACAGAGGTAAAAATCACTGCGCCAAAAAGGAGGTAATTTTCCGTTGTAAAGTGCAGCGTGCTCTCTTTGAGAAGTACAATATAGGCGATCAGTCCTATTAGCAGAAGTATTGGGATGCCGGCTCTCAATGCCAGCTTAAAGCGCCTCCCTCTCTCTTCCAGTTCTGATAACAGCATTAGACATCCAGGTGTTTGACATCTTTGGCGTGTGTTTCGATATAGTTTCTTCTGGGCTCGACCTCGTCTCCCATAAAGAGCGTAAAGGTCTCACTGGCTACATCTACATCTTCAATCGTGACCTGCAGCAGTCTTCTGTTCTCTGGCGTCATGGTGGTCTCCCAGAGCTGTTCTGGATTCATTTCTCCTAGACCCTTGTAGCGCTGGATATAGGCACCTTTTTTAGCAGAGGCCTCCACTTCGGCAAAGAGCTCCAATAGGTCTTTCTCTTTGAACTCTTCCGTGATATGCTCAGAAATCCTTTGGTGAATATAGACTGCTTCATTGTAGTGTGGGTTGGTGAAGAGGACATCGTCTACGATCAACTCCTCCAGACCATCTTTGGTTTGGACAAAGAGATGGATTTTCTCCTCGTCAATAGTTTTACTGAGGATATTATATCCCAGGTTTTTGATATAGGCCTCGATAGTTTTTGCCAGCTGCTTGGTAGTGCCGCCTACGACATCTGGATTTTCGATCATGTATCGAATGACCTCAGGCAGGGCGAAGCGTTTCTCTATCTCCTTGAGTGTCATCTTGTAATATCCTACTAGTTTGAAGAGATCGACCAGGTCATTGTGTCCCATGGTTTCACTCTCTATGGCAGAGATCCCGTTTTCGATGAGAAAATCATTGAGTGCGGTATCATCCTTGAGATAGGTCTCGTTTTTGCCTTTTTTGTAGCGGTAGAGTGGCGGCTGTGCCAGATAGAGATAGCCTTTTTCAATGACAGGTCTGAGGAAACGGAAGAAAAAAGTCATCAGCAGTGTCTGGATATGGCTTCCGTCTACATCGGCATCGGTCATGATAATCACTTTGTGATAGCGAAGCTTCTCTTCATTGAACTCATCACCGATACCACAGCCCAATGCGGTGATCATATTTTTGATCTCATCGGATTTAAGTATCTTCTCCAGCCGTGCTTTTTCAACATTGAGGATTTTACCTTTGAGCGGTAGAATCGCTTGAAAGACTCTGTCCCTTCCCTGCTTGGCAGAGCCACCCGCAGAGTCTCCCTCCACCAAATAGATTTCAGAGATCTCCGGGTCTTTGCTCTGACAGTCTGCCAGTTTTCCAGGTAGTGTGCCGATACCCATATTGTCTTTTCTTTTGACTAGATCTTTCGCTCTTTTGGCCGCATCTCTACCTTTGGCAGCAAGAATGACTTGCGCCATGATCGCTTTGGCTTCGATAGGGTTCTCTTCCAGGTACTTCTTGAAGTTGTCAGAGAAAAATTTCTGTACTAGGGGTCTGACATAGCTCGAGCCCAGCTTGCCCTTGGTCTGCCCTTCAAACTGTGGTTCCGGAACACGTACTGAGATAATGGCAATGAGACCCTCACGACAGTCATCACCAGTGATCTTCGTATTCTTCTCTTTGGCATTGGCGTTTTTGGCCACATAGCTGGCCAGAGATCGGGTAAGTCCTGCTCTGAAACCTGCTTCGTGGGTACCGCCGTCTGGTGTTTTGATATTGTTGACAAAGGTCAATACTTTGTCACTGTCTGCCTGACAATACATAATGGCAATATCTATCTCTATATCATCTGCTTCACCCTGAAAGAACTGGGCACTAGAGAGAGGTTCTCTACTGTTCATGTCTTCTACAAACTGTTTGAGCCCCCCTTCGAAATGGAAAGTCTCTTTGGTGCCATCTCTCTCATCTTTGAACTCTATTTTGATACGAGGGTTGAGGTAGGCAAGCTCTTTGAATCTTTTTGTCAATATCTCTTTCTGGAAAGTGATACCCTCTGTAAAGATTGTGGCATCTGGCCAAAACTCTACTTTGGTTCCTTTTTTTCTGGTTTTCCCTGTAGCGACAAGCGGCTCTTGGGGGATACCCTCTTTGAATGACTGTTCATAGATACTTCCCTCTCTGTTGATGGTCAGTTTCAAGTCCCCGGACAGAGCATTGACGACAGAGACACCGACGCCATGCAAGCCTCCGGAGACTTTGTAAGTGTCTTTGTCAAATTTACCGCCGGCATGCAGCACGGTCAGTACCACGGTTGCGGCGGAGATCTTTTCCGTGGGGTGTTCTGCTACAGGGATACCTCGACCATTGTCTTCGATGATTGCCGAACCCGCTTTGGTAAGGGTAACCTTGATTGTGTCACAATACCCTGCCATTGCTTCATCGATGGAGTTATCCACTACCTCATAGACCAAGTGATGAAGACCTCTGACCGAGGTGTCGCCGATATACATTCCGGGTCTTTTTCTTACTGCTTCGAGACCTTTGAGAACCTTGATATTACTAGCACCATACTCTGCCATTGCATACTCCGAAATATTGGATTAATTCTTTAGATTTTACCCAAAAAATGCTTTATTTTGGCGTACACTACAATGCGCTTTTGTGTATGCGTCTAGAGGAGTGTACCGTTTTGCTGTTTTTTGGTGCGCTGGACATGGACATCATGGGGGTTGCAGTGCAGGTCTCGGAGATAGGCATCGATGGCATATCTGCCGATCATGGCAGCATTGTCGGAGCAGTATTGCAAGGCTGCAGTATGCATTGTCTTGCCAAACTCTTGACAGAGTTGTTCGTAAGCCGCACGCAGATAGAGATTGGCAGAGGCACCGCCCACGATAGCAAAGTTTTGGATGGACTCTTTGGTAAAGACCTTTTTGCTTTTTTGCAGCAGGTGCAGTTTGACTGCTTTTTGAAACGAAGCAGAGAGATCAGCTTTGTCTTGTGGGCTCATTTCTGATGGGC
>JALWVW010000243.1 GCA_027079365.1 Campylobacteraceae bacterium
ACTACACTGCAACAGATGCAGCGGGCGTAGCGTCAAACACAGCAACAGTCACCATGGCATTTACCAATCTGGCACTCTCTGGTCATGTATTTGATGATGGTGATGGTAATGACGCTGTCAATGGTGCAGGCATATCAGATCCAAGCAACACACCACTGTATGTCACACTCGTGGATGAAAACACTGTAGCACTGGCTACCATGCCACTTACAGCACAAGGTACCTATAGCTTTGATAATGCAGATGGCGTGATACCTGATACCAACTATATAGTCGTACTTGCAACATCAGCCAATGCCACAGATCCGAGTCTTCCAGCCAACTGGAACGACACAGGAGAAAGCATCAACTCAACAGCCAACGGCAAAGATGCCACAGCAGATGGCGCTATTGCTGTCTCAGTGGTAGGGTCTGATGTACTTCAGGTAGACTTCGGTATCAACCACGCGCCTGTAGCAGCAGACAAAACAGAGAATATGCAGCTCAATCCTGGAGGTATCACACAGGTGACTGTTCCTGTATTGGAAATTACGGATACAGAAGATGGTGGGCCGACCACAGTGACGATCAAGACGCTGCCAAATAATGCAATACTCTACTATAATGGTACTGAGATGCATGCTGGCGATATGATTACAAACTTTGATTCTGCCAAGCTGACTGTGGATCCTGTCGATGGAGATCAAACCGTAGTATTTAGTTACACTACAACCGATGCGGCTGGTATAGAGTCAAATACAGCCACTGTAACGATGCCGTTTGCTGGGCTTGGTATCGCAGGAACACTTTATGATGACGGCAATGCCAACAACAATGGAAGTGTAGATGGAGCGCCGCTCAGTAACCCAAGTGATGTACAGCTGTATGTTACGCTCGTAGGCGAAGATGGAAATGTGATACTCTCAAAGTCATTGGCACAAGATGGCACCTATCTCTTTGCTGGGGAAGAGAGTGTAACTGCAAATACCAACTACACTGTAGTGTTGAGTACAGCACAAGGTGTAGCAGGAAATCCTGCACCTGCTGCAGTGCTCCCTGAAAACTGGAACAATACAGGTGAAAATATCAATTCTGCAGGAGCAGGGCATGATGATGACATCAATGGCGCCATAGCCGTATCTCTGGGTACAGTGGCTGTGACTCAAGTGGACTTCGGTATCAACCATGCACCGACAGCTGAAGACAGAACAGACCCTGCCAGATCCAATCCAGCAG
Organism: Campylobacteraceae bacterium; assembly: GCA_027079365.1. GTDB lineage: Bacteria > Campylobacterota > Campylobacteria > Campylobacterales > Sulfurovaceae > JAAXPZ01. The sequence continues at coordinate 1,216 of JALWVW010000243.1, forward strand.
GT
>JALWVW010000244.1 GCA_027079365.1 Campylobacteraceae bacterium
TAGTCGCCCCTGAAGAACTCGATTTTCAGATTTCTTCAGGGTTTTGCATTAAGCTGTTGAGAAGAAAGAAGCTGAGTAAAAAGAAACAAAATAAACCCGCCACCTCTCTCATCCATTTTTTAAAGTTAAATGCCGCTGCTGCAAGCATCAGATTGATGCTGTCACCTACACTTCCCTTGAGATAATTGCGAAACATACGGTAATCTGATTTCAGATGACCAATTATGGGCTCGATGCCGGCCCGTCTGCGAAAACGCTTTCTGGCCTTTTGGCGTTGGTAAGGTGTAGCCCATTTTCCCGATGGCTTGGGAATCAGTATACGTGTTTCCCCAACCTTACTTTTGCCACGATAACCCTTGTCACAGATAGCAACCTCCGGGCACTGACCTCGAAGTTCTGAGGTTTGGCCGATTACTTCAACCAGCGTCTTGCTGTCGTGTATGTTCCTGGGATGACTAACAGCTCCTACAATAATGCCGCTATCCTTTGTGACCGCTATGGATGCCTTTGCTCCAAACTCATACTTCTTGTGCGCCTTACCCTTGCCGATACAGTACACTTGGGGCTCATGCAGACTGTAAATTTTATTCGGGGTGGTTCTGGTCTGCTCCAGAACTCGATTAAAAATATCTAGCAGCTCACCGTAGTAGCCAAAAAGTCCCTCTGGTAATTTCCGGCTTAAATCCCGGACCAGGCGACCGGCTATTGTTTTCAGCTTTCGGGCTGATCGGCGTGCCTTTTTAAAATTTTTCGGGTGATTACGGAAGCGTTGATCAAGAACCAGCTTTTTCGTTGTACGCCGATAAGACTGGCGCAAGCGAACTCCTTCCTCCTCAGCTATGGCAACACACTTATCAGCTATCTTTTTGTACAACTTGGTATCAGTCGGAAAGGTTATGTTTTTCTCCTGTACCGTGCTGTCTATCAATATTTCCCTTTCCTGAGCCTTCTTGCCGTGCAATTCAATGGATATCTGTAGGATTTTCTCAACTCCTTGCTCACCAATCCTTTTTCGGAAGTGAACCAGGTCTGTCGGGTGACAGGGAAAATCCCACTTGAATTCAGCCTCACCGCAGAAATACTGGTAGTAGCCATTTTCTACCCAGCGTTCCACAACTGATTCATCGGAGAGATTGCGAAGCTGCTTGATAATCAACAGGCCAACCATCAAACGTACGGGGTGTGCTTTCCGTCCGGTGTGTGAATAATGCTTGG
>JALWVW010000245.1 GCA_027079365.1 Campylobacteraceae bacterium
CCACCGCTCTTATCTGATTTCATTGTGACCATATAGTCTGCTGGCTTGAGACTAAGTCCACCACTGTCGTAAGTTAACCCTTTGCCCACCAGTGTGACGATGGCTTTGGGGTGCTTGGGTTTGTGGGCGAGATGGATGACTCTGGGCTTGTGACGGCTGGCTCTGGCTACGGCGAGCAGCGCACCCATCTTCTCTTTTTTGATCTCCTTGGGGGTGAGGATGGCGCAGGTCAGTGACGGCTGCTTGGAGAGTCTCTTGGCTATCTTTGCCAATGTTTGAGGAGTGCAGTCTTCGGGAGTAGTATTGACGATATCTCTGGTAAAGTTGGTGGCATTGGCAGCGATCTCACCGTTGTGCATCGCTCTGGAAGCACTCTCCAAGCTGACTTCGTGCTTGGTATATCCTTCGAGTGAAAGGATCACTTTTTTGACAGAGGATTTGGTTTTCTCGCTTTTGTAGGCAGTAAAACTATAGCTTCCAAGCACAATGCCCTCTACCATAGCTCTGAGGCTTGCAGTGCATCTGGGGTGACTGAGATAGGTACCAAGCTTGATGCGCTTGTAGCTCTTTTTCCCCAGCAGAGAGCGCATGGCCATAGCCACGGCAGGTCGAATGTCGTTACCTTTGAGTGACCCAGCACCGACATAGAGCCGATTTTTTTCTACCAGTAGGCAGGTCTCGTCCTGTGTGCCGGAAAAGCCTGCTTTTTTGAGTAGTTTTTTATCCTGTATAAAAGGGTGATTCAGGTTTTGTTTGATCACAAGGATGAGCTCCAGATCTGCTTGAACTTCGGAGAGTTTAGTGTCGGTAAGTTGAAAATGCATAGAGTACCTTTTGTTATATTTGATAATGTGCTGGATTGGAGTATAGCGAAATAGTGGTAAAAAACCCTCTATGGAAAAATGTAGGAGGTAAACCCGAAATATGCAACAGAGATCACCAATCTCTCACAGGTCATTGACCCATGGGCATTCACAGAGAATTATCAATTAACTTCACGACCGCAGGGAACCCATACCTGCATAAATTCCCTGCAACACCCATGAGCCAAGCATCAGTAAGATATATGACAACCCTATTGCATAATTCGGGATAAAAGAATGTGTGGACACTATAGGTATCATATACCCATAGTGTCAGAAAAAACTATGACTGTTTGTCAGACAAAAGCAAGGTGTTGCTTCTGCTGAAATAAAAGACCATAGACAATATA
>JALWVW010000246.1 GCA_027079365.1 Campylobacteraceae bacterium
ATTTCCCCATTCTTGTTTTGGCTTTTTCACTTCTGGCTTTTCCAATATGGATCTGATTGAGGATCTCTTCAAGTTTTTTGGGATCGAGGTTGAAGCTGTTCTTGCTGGCCTCTTGCGTCTCAAAGAGTTTCTTGATCTCTACATAAGTGCTGACCATGGTGGTTTCCGGCACTGCATTGATGATGTCCTCTTTGTCCATCTTGATGATATTGTCCAGGATCTTCTGGTGGTTGGCTCGGAGCGTGTCGTTGAAGAGCTGAAGTTTGTATTCCAGTCGCTTGAGCTCTACCTCAAACCCGTCATCACTTTTGAGTGCTGTCTCCATAGCCTTGACCAATTCGTTGATGAGTTTGGAGGTGGGGCCGAGATTGAGCAGGGCATTTTTGAGTTGGTCTTTTCTGAAGGCTACCTTGAAACGCTCATGAAAGATCTTCTCTGTATTGTCTGGCTCGCTGTCAATGAGTTTTTGCATCTCATTGCGTGCCTTGATCCAGTCTTTTTTGGTCTTTTCCAGGTATTTGAAGCTCTCTACGACCTGATTGACTCTTTTATTGTCTCCTTTGGCACTCTGCGTACTTTCCTGATCCTCTTCATTCTCGTCTTCATCGTTGCTGTCTTCAAAACTCTTGAAAAGTTCCTTGACCCTTCGCTCTCTGTTGAGCAGAGGCTGCTTATAGTTGAGGATGTAGTCGATCAGATAGGGGACTGAACAGATCGCATCGATGATGATATCTTCTCCCTCTTCGATCTGCTGGCTGAGCTCTACCTCTTCCTCTTTGGTAAGTAGGGGTATTTTGCCCATCTCTCTGAGGTACATTCGTACAGGAGAGTCAGATCTGCTCCACTCGAGCAATTCCTTCTCTTTTGTCATGTCAAAGGAATCCTCTTCGTTGCTTTCCGCCTGTTTCTTGCGTGCAACCTCCCTTTGCTTTTTTGCTTTTTCTGTCTGTGCTTTGGCGAACTCAGAAGCAGAAACGATCTTGATACCTTTGGTCTCAGCGAGCTTGGCAATTTTTTTGGTCTGTGCAGCGGTGATCTGCTTGTCAAACTCTCTGGCTATATTTTCAAAAGTGAGTAGGTTACCCTTTTTTTTGCTGTCGAAGAGGGTTTCTACCTTTTTCATACTGTCTTTTGCTGCCATGAATGTGGACTCCTATGATATTGCGTGATTAGGGTGGATTATACCCAAAAAAGTTTAAATTTTTTACT
>JALWVW010000247.1 GCA_027079365.1 Campylobacteraceae bacterium
AGTACATGAAGGTGGGACTTGTGATTACCCCACCGGTACTCTTCGTTGCGCTTTTGGGGCTTTGATCCCATTTACTATTTCACCCTCACATTAAAGGAATTCTATTGAAAAAACTACTTACACTGCTGACATTGACCGGCACGATGCTCATGGCAAATACCTATGCGCTCAAACCTCTGGTGATCACACCGGCTGTCACCTGCTTCATCGGTGCGTATGATCCACCTACCAAAGAGAACAAAGGCTTTGTTTCTAATGTCTGCACGGTAGATACAGGCAAAAGCATCGTGGTGATAGAGGCAGGGCCGACCTATCGCTTTGCCAAAGAACTCAATGCCTATATCGCTGCTCATAGTGGGAAAAAAGTAGAGGCGGTCATTGTCACCAATTTTCATGATGACCGCTACACGGGAGCGAGTTATTACAAAGAGAAACATATCCCCATCATCACACACAAAACACTGCCAGAGGAGCTCAAAAAGCACCCTGAGAAGTTTACCCGTATACCCAAAGTCACTACAAAAGAGGAGTATGCAGGCTCCAAAGTGGTGCAACCGGACATCCTGACAGGTGACACATATATCATCAAGGGCACTGCGCGTACGATCGAGATACTGAAGCTCAGCAAAGGAAGCAACTCTACCTCTGACATCGCTGTCTATGTGCCCAGTGAGGATTTTATCTTTGTGGGCAATATGGTGTTTAACGGCCGATTTATCAAATATGGAAAATACAGCCATATGGATGCCTGGATCAAGGCTCTGGAGGTGCTAGAGAAGATGCATGTCAAGTATGTCATGGGTGGGCACGGTGCTGCACACGGGAGCGATGCCTACAAAGAAAATCTAGACTATCTCAAACTGCTGCGCGCATCGGTCAAAAAGGCCTACGAGAATGATATGGATCGAGAAGATGTACGCCCCACGGTACAGGATGAAGCTTTTTCTCACTTCAAGCATTTCAAAGAGATTGCGCCGGCAAATGTCAGGAACTATTATGACTATCTGGAGTGGGCAGAATAGGCGATGGAAGAGATACTGACGAGCGCGATACAGCATTATGGTGTCTGGGCGATTGTGGCTGCTTTTGGAATCGGTCTGCTGACTGCACTGGCACCATGCAGTATCGTCACACTTCCGCTGTTGATAGGCAGTGCGGTGGCACTGAGTGGCGATATGGATGGCAGAGAGAAGCGGCAGTTTA
>JALWVW010000248.1 GCA_027079365.1 Campylobacteraceae bacterium
CCGAGCAGTGCCGTCTTGGGGTTGGCAAGCAGAGGGCCAAAGTCAGTCATTGCCCCAACGCCCATAAAGATCAGCAGAGGAAAGAACTCATTGGCGATACCCATGTTGTAGATAACACCCAGCATGCCATGAGGGCCCGTCATGTGTGCCAGCGGTATATTGGCTAGCAGTCCACCAAAGGCAATAGGCAGGAGCAAAAGCGGCTCAAAACCTTTGGCGATTGCCAGGTAAAAGAGTACAAATACAATCAGTATCATAATAACTCTACCAAAAGAAGATTCAAAAGCTGACATCTCTTTGCTTTTTCCTGAAGGGTCGATCGCTACCTCACCATCATCGGTATTGAAAATGGCATTCAGTCCTGTGGTCTCCCAAAAACTTACTGCCAGCTGGCTGAGACTTTTGGGCTCATAAACATGTTTGACGCTACTCTCTTCTGCTGATGTTGCAGGATGTACCGCAGCACTATGCTCTTCACTGCCCGCTTGTATGGTGGCTGTCATGGCCACCAGTGCAAGCAGCAATACAAGGAAAATCTGTTTCACCTTCATGATCTGCCTTATGAAATCGTTGCGAGAAGTTGACCATCTTGAATGGCATCGTTTGTATTGACATTGATAGAGACTATAGTGCCTGCCTGAGGAGAGGGGATATCGATCTCCATTTTCATGGCTTCTAGGATCATAATCACATCACCTTCGGCTACCGTATCTCCTACGCTTTTGACGATCTTCCAGACATTGCCTGGTGTTTGCGCCAATACTTCTGTGGAGCCGGCACTGGTACTGGCTGCCGGAGTATTTTCTGCTGCGACTGCTGCCGGAGCTGCTGCTTCACTCACCTGAATATCGGCATCACCTTCTGCCACCTGTACACTGTATTTCTTGCCATCCACTACGACTGTATAATTTCCTGCCATTTCTGCTCCATTACATTCATTTTCACCTTTTCTTACCATCAAAGGCCCTTCGCCTTTGAGGAACGCGATACCCTTTTGGTCACATGCTGCAGCAATAAAGATATGCTCTTCGGTCGCCTCCAGCCCTTCCTCTTCAAGAACACTTTTCCAGTGTGCGATGGATTTCTCGATATTTCTATCTGCGATATCCAGAGGATTTTCTGTCGTAGGCTCCAGATCAAGTTTGGCAGATGCCAGAGCTACAATCTCAGGGTCAGGTGCCACAGGGGTT
>JALWVW010000249.1 GCA_027079365.1 Campylobacteraceae bacterium
TTTCTCATGAAACTCCGGGTCGTCTATCCCCCATGACCTCATCATATAGAGACCCGCTATGCGCTGGGAGAGCATTCTCTGCCGCCCTGATATATTAATGATCTCTCCTGATTTTTTGCCTGTCAGTTTTGCAAATCTTTTTGTGGTTTTGTCTGCGGCCTTAAGCAGCGCTTCGAGTTTGACCTGCAGTATTCTGGCATTCTCCCTGGTAGGCGCTGCCTCAAGCATCTCTTTTACCGGTATCCAGAGTTTTTGGGACACCTCGATACTCTTTTTTGTCTCACCGTCTGTTGTAAAATCATACAATGACTGCATATGGTCTTCAAATGCCGCCATAATATTTTTCAGATCTTTTTCAGGGTTGCCAAAATGGTTTTTCATTCCGGCCATTGTATAGTCTTTGAGCATTCTCTGCGTAAACATCCTCTGCTTACCGGCTACATCTACCGCCTGTGAAAGATTCTTTATCTCCATTGCTGCCACACTGCTGAAGATAAAGCCCAAAAACAACACTACCTTCCATATATTTCCAACTACCATTGCACTAGTCTCCTTGCTTTGAAAACGACATAAGCAAGATTATTGAAAAGAAGAGTTTACAGAAGTGCTTCTGCGAATTCAACTGGTAACCTGGCAAACTCAGACAAACCCAGAGTCCCATGGCTTTCCGTCCCTACCTCACGATAGGTTTGGCTTTTTCAAATTATGCCGCATATAATAATTATAGCACAAAAAAGTCAAATAAAACAACGAATTATAACAAGTTCGGTATGATATCAAAAAACGAAATGGAAAATCATGGCAGCCTACATACTCTTTGACACAGAAACCACCGGAAACCAGAAAGAAGATCGCATCATTCAGTTGGGGGCTATGCTCTTTCAAAATGGAGAGGTAGAGGTCTATGATGAGCTCTGCAGTACAGAGAAGCCACTCTCGGTAGAGGCGATGGAGGTACACCATATCACACCGGAGATCATTGCAGACAAGCCTCCCTACCAGGAGACTGCCTTCGCCAAAAGGCTCACTGCGCTCAACCAACCCGAAAACTACCTCATAGCCCACAACATCACTTTTGATCTGGGCATGGTCGAAAAGGAGGGTTTTGTCAACCAGTACCAACTGATCGACACCGTGCGCTGTGCCAAGCATCTCTTTCCTGAGCTCCCTTATCACCGACTGCAGTATCTTCGCTATGCCCTCAAACTCTATGAAGAGGAGCAAGCAGAGGCAGAGAAAATAGGTGTCACCATCAAGGCCCACGAAGCCATAGGCGATGTGTTGATCCTCAAACTGCTCCTAAGCAGATTGACACAGCGCTGCAAAGAGCAGTTCCCTGAAGCAAAAGTCATGGAAAAACTGGTGGCACTCACACAGACGCCTGTCATAATGCGCACCTTCAAGTTTGGCAAATACAAAGGCAGAGAGATAGAGGAGGTCGCGCAGGAAGACAGGGGCTACCTCTCATGGATGCGAAAAAATCTTGATCTAGACGAAGATCTTGCCTATACTCTGGATCATTTTTTAGAGCAGTTTTAGATTTTAAGTGTATAATATGAAAAAATATCAATCGGGGTATCCATGGAAGAAAAACTACACGGTATGAATCTGGAACTTCCCTATCTCGAGATGGGCTCAGGTTTTCTGGTCGGACTCTCTGTCGGGTATTTCCTCAAGAAGAGCTTCAAAGTGATACTGATATTGATGGGGCTGGTTGTAGTAGCGCTCTTTGTACTTGAGAGCAAAGGGGTAATCAGTATCAACGAAGGCAATCTCGACAGCACCGTCACCGCCGGTGCCAGTGCCTTTAAAACCTTTGCAGGATTTCTTCAAGAGCGACTGGGTCGTTTCACTTTTGCCGGTGGTGGCAGTGCCATCGCAGGATTTCTCACAGGATTGAAGTGGGGATGAAAACCACACTATTCACTCCCCGCCGAGTACTATTCACTATTCACTATTCACTATTCACTCCCCCCGAAGGGGGTTTCCAGTGTTAGTCCATATTTGCTGTGCGGTAGACAGCCATTACTTCCTCCAAAAACTTCAAACAGAGTACCCGAATGAGAAGCTAATCGGCTTCTTTTATGACCCCAATATCCATCCTTACAGCGAATACTACCTGAGACTGCTGGATGTCAAGCGAAGCTGTCGGCTACTTGGAATCGAGCTAATCGAAGGTGACTATGATGTCGAAAACTGGCTAAAAGCAGTACGAGGCTTAGAACATGAGCCCGAAAAAGGCGGACGCTGCGCGATCTGTTTTGACCGTAGATTTGAGGTCTCAGCACAAAAAGCAGCAGAGCTTGGCGAACACAGTTTTACCTCTACACTGCTGACCTCTCCCAAAAAGTCTCTCAAGCAACTCAAGCAAGCTGGTGATGCGCTGGGTGCACGCTTTGGCGTCTCGTTTGTCGCTCCCGACTATCGCAAAGCTTCCGGCACACAAGAGCAGAATATCCTAGCAAAAGAGGCACAGCTCTACAGGCAGGACTACTGTGGCTGCCTCTATGGACTCACTATGCAAAGAGAGCAACAGCAGCGACTAGCCGATGAACTCTTCTCTCCACTCTCCGGACAAATACAGCCAGAATCTATAGAAGCGCGTATCGCACTCTATGAGGAGCGACTAGAGCGCGAAGAGACACATCAGCCCTATCGCATAGTCAAAGAGCGTTTCCTCAATTGGAGGCTGCTGCAAGGCTGGCTCAAAGTACGCAAAGAGGTGATTCCTGCCCATTTTCTCCCCTATTCCACGCTCAAAAAATCCTATACCAGAGGTCGCATCGCTTATCAAACCGGTGCACTACAGCATCTCAGCAGAGATGAAGTCAAATGTATCTCACTCTCTCACTACAACACACTTGCACAGACCGACTACCCGACAGTGACAGCACTACTCTACCATCCCCCCTCTTTTGAAACTGAACTCAAAGTCAGACAGACACTGTTGACAACAGTATATGACTTGAGCACAGTCGTCGTCACTGACGAGAACCTGGAAGGAAAAATAGAGCTCTATCTTGATGCCACAACCTATGAAGATGTACAGGAGAAGCTCATACTGCTGTCCTAACCATAGATTTACATACTTTTAGATAAAATATCAATCAAAAATACAGAAATCCAAAAGGCGAAATCATGCTTCTTACTGTCATGGATATCCAGAAGATCCTTCCACACAGATACCCTTTTCTACTCGTCGATCGTGTCACCAAGATAGACAAAGGTACTTTTATGGAGGGGTATAAAAATATCTCCATCTCCGAACCTGTCTTTCAGGGACATTTTCCTGACCACCCCATCTATCCGGGTGTGATGATCATCGAAGGAATGGCACAGGCAGGAGGCATCCTCGCCTTTAAGAGCCTTAGCGAAGCTGATGCGGCTAACGCAGAGAACAAAGTAGTCTACTTTATGAGTATTGACAAAGCCAAATTTCGTGCCCCTGTCACACCGGGAGATCGACTCATCTATCGCATTAGTGTACTCAAGCAGAGAGGTGCTGTCTGGCAGTTTGCGGCCAAAGCCTATGTGGACGAGAAACTGGTGGCCGAAGCAGAACTCAAAGCCATGATCGTAGACAAGTAGCGGATCAGAGATAGTTTGCATATGATTGAAAACAGAGCCATCATTGAAAAAGGTGCTACTATTGGCGAAGGAAGCACAATCGGTGCATACAGCTTTATCGGAAAGCATGTGGCGATAGGCAAACACAATACGATCGGTACCCATGTGGTCATAGACGGCCATACCACGATTGGAGACAACAACAGCATCGACACCCATACTGTACTTGGTACAGCAGCACAGGATATCAAAAGCAGCGCTGCAAAAGTAGCGCTTCGGATCGGCAGCAATAATCAGATCGGCAGTCATATTTTTATTACTGCCGGCACGGAGCATGGTGGCGGAACAACAACGCTGGGTGACAACAATCAACTGCAAGAGGGTGTACATATCGGACATGATGTCCAGATGGGAAGCCACTGTGTCATGCAGAAGGATGCTGCGCTTGGCGGTCATGTAATCGTAGGAGAGCATGTCGTTTTTGGAAAAGATGCAGCCGTACATCAATTTGTAGAAATCGGCAACTTTGCCTCTCTTGCAGATAGTGCAGCACTTACCCAGGATCTGCCCCCCTATTGCACTGCTGAAGGTAACCGTGCCAAGATCACCGGGCTTCACCAAGCATCTTTGGATAGGCATCTTTCCACTAAAGAGGTCACTGATATCAAAAAGGCTTATATGCAGCTTTTCGCAGATGCATCACCCAAAGAGCAAGCACTCAGCGCGCTGCAAATCCAACAGCCTACTGTATGTAAAATACTTTATAGATTTATTGCGGATTCCAAACGAGGAATCCCTTTCAAAAGGAAAAACAATGCCAAGTAAAAAATGCAGTTTCTGCCAAAGTCCGGAAAATGCGGACAATCCCCTCATCGCCGGCAGTGATGCCTATATCTGCTCCAACTGTGTGGTTTCCGCCTACAAGATACTCTTTGGAGAAGAAGAACAAGAAGTAGGCGGTGATTTTCACCCCAATCTACTGCTACC
>JALWVW010000250.1 GCA_027079365.1 Campylobacteraceae bacterium
TGAATTGGTAATTCTTCTCTGCTACCAGTGCTGTCAGCTCCTTGTGTCTAGCTTTGGCGATATCTCCCCTGACTGTCTCCTCCATGGAAGCAGCTGCCGTGCCGTCTCTTTTGGAATAGCTGAAGGCGTGTACATGGGTCAAAGGCAGATCCACCAGCCGTTCGACTGCTTCTAGCCAGGCATTCTCATCCTCACCAGGATGCCCTACGATAAAGTCTGTGCCCAGTGCATACCCGGCATCAGAGAGTCTCTCGAAAAGCTGCCTGTCTGAAGCAAAGTCATTGCGTCTGTTCATCAGATGCAGCATCTTGTCGCTGGTATGTTGCAAAGCGATATGCAGATGTTTTGCCATCCAGGGTTCTGACAGCAGCTCCATAAACTCTGCATCGATCTGTATCGGCTCCAGACTGCCGATACGGATACGCCGCACCCCTCTGATCTGAGAGATCTTCTTGAGGAGTTTTGCCATAGAGCTGCCATGATCTTTGCCATAGCTTCCCACATTGGTACCTGTAAGAATAAACTCTCCAAATCCATTGCTTGCCAGCTTGGCAATCTGTGCCAGCACTGTCTCTTCGGTATGGCTTCTGGCGGCACCCCTGACTGAAGGGATGATGCAGTAGGAGCAGGCAAAGTCACACCCCTCCTGTATCTTGATGAATGCCCTACTCTTTCCGATAAACTCCTCTACGATCGTGGTATCAATGTGGGACAAATCGCCAATCTCATAGAAGCGATCTGAGCGCGCCAGTATCTCATTGATATGCTCTTTTTCCGAGTGTCCCATCACGCCAAAAACCTTGCCATCTGCAAAGAGAGACTCTCCTTTGGAGTGAGAACCACACCCTGCCAATATCACCTTGGTGTCCGGATGCTTTCGCGAGAGTGCATTGATGTAGCCACGCACTGAGCTGTCCGCACCATTGGTTACGGTGCAGGAGTTGACTACTACCACATCCGCCTCTGCCTCCTCTTGTGTAAGCGTATAGGCCTCCAGCTTGCTCATCATCACCTGGGTATCAAACTGGTTGGTACGACACCCGAATGTCTTGAAATAGACTCTGTTTTTAGGATTCATGTGTCTCTTTTGGTTTGGTTTCCAAAGGAGGAAGATCAGGTCTAGGAATACTGTTATTGACAAAGAGGGATTGTGTCGGATAGGCGATCTCAATATCCTCTCTCTCCTG
>JALWVW010000251.1 GCA_027079365.1 Campylobacteraceae bacterium
AGGGCAATCCTGGGTGTGGCAAGAGTATGATCGCCAAGCGCATGAAGGACATCCTGCCTCCTCTTTATGAGGAAGAGATGCTCTCTATCGCCAAACATCAGTTTCTCGATGGTGTTACACCTGACTTTAAACCCCATAGGCCTATACGCTCTCCACACCATACGGCTACCTCTGCCTCTATTTTTGGTGGCGGGTCTTCTCAGGCAAGGATAGGTGAGGTGGCATTGGCACACAAGGGGATGCTGTTTTTTGATGAGTTACCCCATTTTTCCAAGCAGGTGCTGGAGGCACTTCGTGAACCATTGCAGGACAAAAAAGTGCACATAGCGCGCGTAAATGCAAAGATAGAGTACGAGGCTGATATCATGTTTGTCGCAGCACAAAACCCCTGCCCCTGTGGGAACCTTCTCTCTAAGACCAAGATGTGTCGCTGTTCTGAGGCAGAGATCAAACGATACCGTAACAAACTGAGTGACCCTTTTTTGGATCGTATAGATCTTTTTGTGGTGATGCAGGAGGTGAGCAGCGATGATAGAGGAGATATAAGCTCTGCCCAAATGCACCAGGCAGTACTTGAGGCGTTTGTCATGCAGAAAAAAAGAGGGCAGGAAAGACTTAATGGCAAGCTGGCAGAGGATGAGATCGAGAGGTATTGCAACATGAGTCAGGAAGCGTTCTCTATCCTGGACAGTGCTGTAGGAAAATTTGGTTTGACGCATCGCAGCATCGCAAGCATCAAGAAGGTGGCTCGTACGATTGCGGACCTCGGTAAGCATAAACAGATAGAGAGGTCAGATATCCTAGAAGCACTAAGCTACAGAAAAAGAAAATAAGTTTTTTTGATAGACTTTGCAAAAGTAAACGATTATTTTGATATGATGACACTTATTTATTTTTTTGGAGCTATCAATGAGATTATCGCTAAGACAGATGGAAATATTTTTAAATGTGGTGAAGATGGGACATTTGACCCATGTAGCCAAAAGTATGGAGCTGAGCCAGTCTGCTATTTCTATGTCTATCAAAGAGCTGGAGAACATACTGGGCAGACCCCTGTTTGACCGTATCAACAAAAAACTCATCCTGAATGAAGTAGGAAGAAATTTTCACGACACAATAGAGCCGATCTACAAGCGGATGGAAGATGTGGAGTATGAGTTTCAGAATACAGAAGACAAAGGTACGGTCAGAATCGGTGCCAGTACGACCATTGTGGATTACCTGATGCCCCCTATCGTCTGCCGCTATATGAGTGACTATCCGGATGTCAAGATACAGCTAAAGGAAGGGAATACCAGAAAAATAGCCTCCATGGTCAAGGAGGGCGAGTTGGATATGGCGTTTGTCGAAGCACTGGAAAAAGACAGCGATATCATCTCTGAGAGGATTGGCTTCGATGAGTTGATTGTCGTCACTGCCAATGCAGAGTATGCAGAGAGAGAATTTGACCTCAAAGAGCTTTCTCAAGAGAGATGGGTACTTAGAGAAGAGGGAAGTAGTGCAAGAGAGACATTTCTGGAGTATATTAAGGAGAGAGATTTCTGTCTGAATATTTTCCTGGAGCTTGGGCATACAGAATCTATCAAAAGTATACTTCAGAGTGGCAAGTCATTTACCTGTCTTTCTGCGCTTGCAGCACAGAGTGAAATAGAGGAGGGTAAGCTCTTCAGAGTTAACATCAAAGAGTTTAACTGCACAAGAAGTTTCTACGCACTCTACCACAAAGATAAATACCGCAGTGACCTGTTTGATAAGTTTTTGACATTTTCCAAGGATGTGATAGGGGAAGCGATGGCCTGTGATATTTGCAATGTCAGCCAAAATGTCAGCCAATAGGTATATTACTGTCCTTGCCTTGATTGGGGCAATGCTTTTGTGGGCGAGTTCGTTTATCGCACTGAAGTATGCATTTTTGCACTACGACCCCATGGTGGTTATCTTCGCACGAATGGCAATCGCACTCCTGTTTGTGTTGCTGTTTTTTTCCAAAGTGTTTCGTTCTTTGGATATTCGCAAGGAGGATCTGAAGTACCTCTCTCTTATGGCATTGTTTGAGCCCTGCCTTTATTTTATCTTTGAGGCGGAAGCGCTGGTCAATACTACGGCCTCTCAGGCAGGTATGATCACCGCTCTGTTGCCGGTGATGGTGGCACTGGGTGCTTGGTTGTGGATTGGTGAGAAGATCAGTACCAGAATCGTTGCAGGGGGTATTCTGGCATTTGTAGGTGCTGTATGGCTAAGTCTAGGAGGAGAAGCAAGTAGCTATGCTCCTCATCCTCTCTATGGCAACATGATGGAGTTCTTGGCCATGGTGATGGCAGTGGGCTATACTTTGACACTGAAGCACCTCAGCAAGCGTTTTAAGCCCCTTTTTCTCACAGCGTTCCAAGCGCTGGTAGGATCACTCTTTTTTCTACCTTTTTTGCTTCTTCCTTCTACTTCTCTTCCTGTCACCTTTCCCACACTGCCTTCTGTAGCAGTACTCTATCTCGGTATCGGGGTCTCTTTTGGTGCGTATGGGCTCTACAACTATGGTGTGAGCAATATCCTTGCCTCAGAAGCCTCTTTGTATATTAACCTGATCCCAGTATTTGCTGTGATACTGGCTTACTTCTTATTGGATGAGCAACTGGGTTGGGATGAGATTATCGGAGGTATGGTGATTCTGCTGGGGGTCTATATCGCGCAGTCCAAAGCTGCTGTAGCTGTAGTAGACCTGGAAACGCCTAAAGGCGTATAGCCTGATACTCTTGAGGGGTATTCACATTGGCAAAATGGCCACTGTCTGTAAAAGAGAGTTGTTTGGTCTGTACACGATTAAGCAGGGCGCCCATTTTGTGTATATTCTGTCTCAAAAGTGCCTGTATCTGAGGAAGTATCGTACTGCGATAGATGCCAAAAAGTGGCTCTGCTCCTCTGGGGCTCTGCGCGATGAGAATATCAGGCTGTGACTGCTGATAGTAGTAGGTTCGCATCTTTTCTATATCAGAAGCCCCTATCAGGGGCATATCGACACTGAGGATCAGTGCCGCTTCCGTGTCCAGTGTTTCAAAGAGTGAAGCGAGTGCCACCATGGGAGAACTTTCCGGATAGCGATCCAACAGAACTGGTGCGTCAAAATCAAATTTGTCTGTTTTGGCACTGAGGTAGACACTCTGAAAAAGTGGCTGGAGTTTTTTGTACTGAAATGCAGCCATAGAGCTACTGTCCCCAAAAGGAAGTAGTGCTTTGTCCTGACCCATACGGCTGCTTTTGCCGCCAGCGAATATCACAGCAGTCTGAAGTGGGTTGTTATGCATGAGGCAGATACTCTTTTCGTTTTTGGTGCAGAAGTAGTGCGAGTAGAGAGAGTATTGCCATGGCTGTCTCGAAGCCAAACAGCAGCGCACTGTGCTGATCATAGATCTTTCCTGCAATTAATGCACCGACAGAGCCTCCCAGTCCAAAGGTAAGTCCTAGCAGAAATTGCTGTGCCAGCTTTTTCTGTGTGTAGAGATTGTAGACATAGGAGATCACCGCAGTGTAGTAGAGAGCAAAACTAAAGGCATGGAGAGACTGTGAGAGGTAGGCGATAGGCAGGGAGTCGGGAAAAAAATAGAGTAGTGCCCAGCGAAGAATAGCTGTGGTGATAGAAAATTTGAGTAGATTCAGGAGATTTCTTTTCAGTAGAGGACCTTGATAATAGAAGAGGGCAATTTCACAGAGTACACCAAAGCTCCAGAGGTAACCCGCTGTCTGCATGGAAAGACCATGGGCTGTTTCGTAAATTGTGAAGAAATTATAAAAGCCTCCGAAACTGACCTGAAGCAAAAAAGCACTAAGCCAAAATGCCCAGTATCTTGCCAGAGAAAAATCCCGATTGGTCTCCTGAATGCTCTGTTCAGGTGCATCCTCTTGGTCGTAGCGTACGATAAAAAATCCTGCAAGCAGTGTGGCAAATGCTGCAGCACAGAGATAAGCTATGCCCTCTTGGGGTGTTTTTAGCAGCCCTCCTAAAGAGAGAGCCACCGTGATAAACCCTAGCGATCCCCAGAGGCGCACCCTGCCGTAGCGTTCCTTGGAGATCACCTGCAGGGCAAGGGTCTCCACGAAGGGAAGTATGGCACCGGCACTTGCCCCAAAAAACAGGTTGGCACCGAGATAGACCCAGAAGGTATCGACAGTCACAAAAAAGAGCATGCTTGAAAAGAATCCAACAAAGAGAGAGACTCTATAGACGCGGTGTGTCAGGTGGATCACATGGCGGAAAAGAAAAGGCAGCAAAAAACGCATAAAAGGCCCCGAAGCATAGATGAGACCTACCTCGGTAGCACTAAAGCCACTCCCTACCAGAAGCTTGGGTAAAAAGATAATATAGATACCCACCAGCGCAAAATAAAAAAAATAGAATGCAGCAAAGAGAGGGGCAGGAGGCAGCTTTCCGGAGTATGTGTGGATCATGGGGTCTTGGCGTGTGCGGCGGGTGTTTTTTCGGGAAGCTGTTCGAGGGTAGTGCTGGAGAGCAGTTCGTGGAGTGTACGATGGTCTTTGCGGATGAACATCGTAAGCCAGCCAAAGGTGACCAACGAGAGCAGGGTAAGCATCTGGCGATAGAGTATGACGCCTGTCGCCGGCTTGGTGCCTGTCTTGAGGTCGACCAGGGCAAGATTATAGGCACGCATACCTGGCGTCTGCCCCTCCTTGCTACGGCTCATAAAGAGTATCTGTATGATGATCAGTGGGATCAGAATATAGATCCAGCCCAAAAGCTTATGCTGGCTGAAGCCCTCTCTGCCACCAAATACCAGATAAAAGACAATATACATCAAAGGCATCACCAGCATAAAACTGTCGGTAATCGCTGCCTTGAGACGAGACCCCAAGCGGGCACGGAGGCGTCTTGTTTTTCTCTCCTTGTTTTTGTCCGCAAGGGGGATCACTCTTCCCTGTTTGATATCTCTAAATCGCTGTTTTGCCATGGCCTACTCCTAGAAATTAGCACTCATGCTGAAAATAGGCAGAAGCATGGCCACTACAATGACACCTACCACCAGACCGATAAAGAGCATCATAAAAGGCTCCATAAGACTCAGGAGAAGCTTGAGTTTATCTTCGTTCTCTTCACTGTAAAGTGTAGAGAGGTTTGAGAGGATTGATGCGACTTCACTGGACTCCTCTCCCAGAGCCAAAGATTGCAAGAAGTTTCTTTTGGGTTTAAAGCCCTTGATAAGATACAGGGCGTTGGAGAGCTTGTTTCCTTCTAGTACCTTTTCAGAAGCCTGGCGAAAAGTCAGTTTCATGGCCTCATTGCCAAAGGTGGTACTGGCAAGTTGTACCGACTGTGCATAAGAGACACCCGAATCGAGCATCAGTGCCAGAATATAGCTGAACCTTCCCAATTCATGGTTTTGTATCAGTGTTCCAAAAAGAGGAAGCCTTAGAAGTATATTGTCTACTGCTAGCTTGAAGGCCTCATTCTTGCTGTAGGCAAATTTGAAAAAGAGTGTCAGAAAGATGAATCCTAGCAGGAGTGCTACATAATGTGCTGTGAGAAAATCGCTGATTCCCAGTACAAACTGTGTGATTGCGGGGAGTTCCTGTCCTGTATCCTGAAAGATGCCAATAATTTTTGGCACAACGAAGCTGATGAGAAATCCAGACATGCCTATGGCAACAATAAAGATAAAGATAGGGTATGCCATCGCATTGCTGACCTGCTTTCTGATCTTGTTCTGTGCGGAGAAAAAGGTACTCATGTTGGTCAATACTTCTACCATCTTTCCGCTTTGGCCTGCCACCTTGAGGCTCTGGAGGAAAAAGTCAGGAAGTGCATAGATCTTCTGGGAATTGAGTGCAACAAAGAGTGATTTTCCCTCTTCGATCATCGTGCGGGTAACAGAGAGGAAGGAGACATACTTCTTTTCTTCCTGGTGCTGGTTTTCCATCAGTTTGAGTGCTGTGAGGATCGTCATACCGGAGTTAAGGTAGCTGGAGAGTTCTTTGGAAAAACTACTCAGCAGTGTGCCTGGCATGGTGCGCTTGGAGAAAGCCTCCAGAGAGAGCTGTTTGGTCTCTTCCAGTGTTTTATAGTATATTTTCTGTGTACGGAGTTTCTGTTTTGCCTCTTCAATACTGTTGGCGGTCAGGGTGCCTTTGACAGATTTTCCGTTTGGGCCTAAGCCCTTATATTTATATAGCATTATAAAGCAATACTTCCTTGATAATTTGTTGTTGTGTATTATACCTGAGAAATGCATAATAGAGGATATGGCGGGGTTTCTTTTGGTATTTGGTAATGAAACTATGCTACCATACAGCCATGAAACAATTTAGCTATCGATATGTGGCATTGCTGCCTCTGCTGTTTGCACTGTTTTACTGGGGGCTCTCCCCTATAGCAGAATTTATCAACCATTACCAGACGCAATTGACACTCTATTTTTTGGAGTGGGGACTCAAAGAGGGGCAACTGCAGGGGATAGATATCATGGTCAATCCACACTACAAGATCATTATTACCAAAGCCTGTAACGGGATGATACCGATATTGGTACTTTTTGCTGCTATTCTAGCCTACCCTGTAGAGTGGACACATAAAGTCTGGTGGATGTTTGCGGGCTATCTAGTAATTACGGGGATGAACATTGTCAGGCTCTTGATGGTGGCACATTTTGTCAAAAAGCAGCCGGATTTTCCTCTCTACCATGACCTTTTTGGCAATCTGCTGTTAATGCTGACGGGACTGCTGCTCTTTTATCTTTTTTTGAGGGGCACAAGGGTTTATGTACGATGATTATCGCTTAAGTCGATAAAACCTTGCCGAGTACTCGCTCTTGAGCATCACTGCCCTCAGCTCGATCGGCAAGGGAAGTTCCCCGATCGGCAGGGGATCGGTCACATAGATCTTGCGTGTGATCTTCTTGAGAATTTCTTTGCTTTTGTCATTGCGAATACGCAGGTGACTTACTAAGGTATAGGCATCTTTTTCGTCTTTGTTGTAGCGCATGGCTGTCTTGCCCAAAAATAGAGTATTGCTCAACTCAGACTGTACCCTCCCTGCAATATATTTTGCCATAAAAATATTCTCTTTTTGGAGCTTGATGATACCCAGCACCACAATGGCGATCAGTACTACCGAAACCATGATTTCCATGAGAGTAAAAGCTTTTCGCATCAGTAGTAGTTTCCTCGGTTTCTAAGTATTTTTGTGTCCTTGATCCATGCCTCTGCAGCATCTTCAGCAGAGTCATGGACACTAACCTCACCAAAATAGCTGGGGAAGTAGAAGAATTTCTCTTCTGATTTAAGAATGATCTGGGTACTACTTCCATTGGCATAGTGTCTGTAGCGTAGACAGACGGGACGGTCTTTCAGCCGCCCAAACTCTATCTTTTGGGGGTTGTCGCTTTTGTCAACTGTATAGGCCTGTATCTTTTTCAGGTCACTGCCTGTCTCCTGCAGTGTCTTGCTGCCGGGGGCACGAGTGAAGCACTGGGTGCATTTGTTGATGCATATCAGCTCCACATCACCCTGATCTCGAAGTATTTTTTGAAGATTTTTAATGGTATAGGGATCCTGCCTGATCTCTGCTTTCTTGAGAAAGTCAAAGACCAGAAATCCAAAGAGCGAGATGATCGCGATCACGATCAGGAGCTCAATGAGGGAGAAACCTTTTTTCATCTATTTTTGACATTTGCTCAGATAGATATCTGCAGATTCTCCATCGCCACCCTCTTTGCCGTCTGCACCGAGACTGATGAGGTCAAAACCGCTGCCTGTCCCAATATACTCAAATTTTCTTTTCCAGGCATCTTTTGGCATTTTACCTTTTTGGAAATAAGGCGTAGAGGAGTAGTTAGGGTACTTGTCGGCATCAGGGTTACTGATTAGAGCCTCCAGTCCCTCGTCTGTACTGGGATAGATACCGTTATCCAACTTAAACATATCCAGCGTTTGGCTGATGCTCCCCATCTGCGTACAGGTAAGATCTCTCTTGGCTTTGCCGAACTGGTCGATCAGTGCCGGGCCGATCATACCTACCAATAGTCCCAAAATAGCGATAACGATAAGAAGTTCTATCAAACTGAATGCTTTTCTCATGAGTACAATAATCCCTTGATTAATAAAATTTAAATATAATTATAACCACTTTAGTTAAATCATGCTTTGGATAGGAATAAAATGCGCCCTGCTATCACTCTCTTGATTACACTTTCTGTCATTGCGACCATGATTGCATTGATGGGGGTGATGTTCAAGTATCTGGATGTTGCCAGAGGCAAAGCGGAAGTCAAAGCATCCATGATACAGGCCAATCTCCTTAGTGCTGATGTGGCACAGTTTCTGCGCCAAATTCTAGGAAAAAAGCCATCCAGAAGTACGATGCAGACACTGTTTGAGACACCGCTGGGACTAAGCGTAGAGAACGGGGAGTTTAGTCTGGGGATCAGTTGCCAACCACTTGCCAACCGTGCCAATATCGCATGGCTAGGTCTTGAGAATATGGCAAAAAAGCAGAAAGCCTACTCTCTGGCATCCTCACTTTTTGAGACGCTGACAGATAAAGTAAATCTCAGAGACAGTGCACTGCTCAAAGAAAAGATCGTTGCTGCACTGAAGCCAGGCAGCAGCAACACCTTTGGGACACCAAGCAGAATCAATAAAAAAAAGGGTATAATCACCTTCAAAAAGTTCCAGGAACTGTTGGATGATTACCGCTTTGAGACAGATGATACCAGAGTATACAGCATACCTTGGCAACACTATTTCAGTTTTGGTATCACAGAGCAGAAGATAGACGGTGATTTCGCTTCACCGGAACTTTTGGCATTTTTGTATGATGTGGATCTGAATGTGGTTCGGGAGAACTATCAGCTGGGTGCGCTGAATAGTTTTTTGACGGAGATCGGGGAGAGCAGAAGTGCCTACACATGGCTTTTTTCAAAAAAAACCATGGCTGTAGCGCGCTGTAAAGCATCTTACACATTTAGAAAAGGGAACTATGGTTTCGTTTTTAATTATATGCACGGAAAGGTAGAGGGTTTTGAATTTTTTGGGGGCAAATGAGGAGCTTTTGTTGGTGCACAGAGAGATGCTGCGCATCTCTCGTGTCAAGCGCTATGACCTCATGCTAACGCCGCAGTTCTATATTTTCAAAAAAGAGTCACTCCCTGTCAGGTACCAGTACCAGGCACTGAAGTTGGCTCCTTCCATACTCGATGAGCTGACGGGTGCAGGAAACTATAGCTATGCTGCGATCAGAGAGGGCGACAGTTGGGCATTGATCGCTTACGATATGGCAAAGATCGAAGCCTTTCTTGAAGGGCGTGGTTTGCCCAAAAATCTCATCAACAAGATCTACTTTGCCCAACAGTCAAAAGAGCACTTCAAGCATCCCGTCTCCGTAGATGAGAGAGATGCGATTGTGACGATGGATGATACAGTGGTAATGCTCCCCAAGAGTATCGTCGATGTGGAAGAGTGCGGGATACTGACCAATGCATTCAGGCCGGAAAAAGGTATTACTCCCTCTCAAAGTAGACACTCCTGGGTGACACAGAAGCAGGCGATGATCATTTCAGCACTGTTGCTTGTGCTGGCCGCAGTCTACTTTGCCGAAGGAGTACGTTACCAAAAAGCCATAGCTTCCGCAGAGGAAAAGATAGAGTATACCAAACAGAGGTATCCGCAACTTAAGGATAAGTCTACAATGGTACTTAATAATATTTATAAGACCAATTACGCTATCGACAGTCTGCAGAGGAAGATCAGAGATCGCCTGAAGGCAATCAGTAGACTGACAAGCAAGGCTTCCAAGATCGATAGCCTGAAGATCGATACAAAAGGCTATGAGGTATCCATTGCTACAGACCCAAAGCATATCCTTGAGCTCAAAAAATATGCAAAATCCCAACACCTTGCCGTGCAGGACAACAACCAAAGTCTCCAGCTCGAAGGAGCTCTGTAGTGCTGCGTAGATATCAGAATGAGGGGATAATCCTTCTGGCACTACTGCTTTTGCTTGCTGCGGTACTCTATCGAGGTCATCAGCATAGCAGCTTGCAGGAGAGTAGCGCAAAAGCAACGGCAATGGTCTCAAGGATCGAGGATGTGGCTACGATGAAGAAGCTCTGGCAGAAAAATAGTACAATTTCCCAAAAACTGCAAGCCATTAGATCCTATCTCCCGGCAGCAAAGGTAAAAACGCTGCAGATAAAGAAGAAAAAAGCACATATCCTTCTGGAAGGACTTGATGGCAATGAACTGAACAAAGTAGCAGGAAAGTATCTTGCCAGTATCCCCGTGCAGATCATAGAGATGTCTATTCACAGAGATGGAGAGTATTATCGATTGGAGCTACAATGCAAATGGTAAGAAATACGGTGGTATTGCTTATCGTGCTACCACTGCTGGTGATATTTTTGATGCCGAAAAAAGAGCTTTACTATCTCCTTGAAAAGAAGCTGGAAATGCAAAATATCATTATTTCAGGAGAGGATGTCCATGAGAACCTTTTGGGGCTCACGGTGGTGCATCCTACTTTTTACCTCGGGGGCGCTCCTGTTGCTACGGCCAGGGAGATTTCATTGTGGAGCGTACTTTTCTATACAAAGGTGGACTTTCATGACCTGTCAATCGCCGAAGGCCTGCCTACAGCATTGGATGTGAAATCTTTCAGTGCGACACATTCTATGCTTTCTCCTCTGATGGTGTTGCTACGGGGAGAGAGTACTTTGGGCGCACTGGATGGAGAGATTCAACTCAAGGCACATAAACTGCGTCTTACTGTTGCCAAAGGTGGAGAAAACAGCGCTTTGTCCAGGTATTTGAAAAAGAGTGAGAAGGGGTGGGTCTATGAATCCAAATTCTAATACCAGAAACCTTTCTTTGCTGATCTGGCTGCTTGGTTTGATCGTCTTTGTAAAGCTTATATGGGTGACGATAGCATATCGGTATCTACCAGAGCAGGGTGTATCCATAGAGGCAGGCCGGGCAAAGAGCGCGCTGCATTATCGCTATAGATTTGCTTCGGATGTGGCTGCGCCTAAAATGGAAATACCTGCCACAAAACCGGCAAAACGGGCACCCTCAATCAGAGATATCCAACTTGTGGGTATCTATAGCAGTGAACATGGCTGTATTGTCACCTTGCTCAAAAAAGGGAAAAGCCATATTCTTTCCAACGGTGACGCTATAGATGGCTTTGTACTTAAGCGCGCCTCTGCGCGAGAAGCGTATTTTGAAAAAGAGGGCAAAGAGTATACTCTGAAGCTCTTTGAGGAAAAGGATAAAGGCAATAACAGTGTCGGCAATATAGAGCCTGCGTACCAAAGCAATACTGACAGTCAGAAGGGAACAGATAAAGAGATATCAAGCCGTAATGGGGTGAAGCTGGTACCCAGATCATTGCTAAAATCCTATGTCTTTGATATGGATAAAGCGATGAGAGATATAGGATTGAGACCCGTAAGGCGCTCTGGTCAAATGCTTGGATACAAAGTGAGATTTATTCGAAGAAGCAGTCCACTGAGTAAGCTGGGTTTGCAGAGAGGGGATGTGATCAAGTCGATCAATGGTGAAGATATTGTCGACTTTAATGGGCCGATGGGTATCCTGAAAACAGCAGATACGATAGAGGGACTGACGATTACCGTGATTAGAAAAAATGAAGAGAAGGAATTGGAATATGAAGTTAAATAAATTATTATGGGTGATCATGGCAAGCATCACAATGCTCCATGCTGCAGCCAAAGAGGAGACGGTCAAAGTCAACTTCAGGAACCTGGATATCAAGGATTTTGTGGAGATGGTCAGTAAGATCACCCATAAAAATATCTTGATCAACGGGCCGCTAAAAGGCAAGATCAACTTTGTCTCTACCCAGGCGATCAAGAAAAGTTCTCTAATTCCTCTGGCCAATGCGATCCTCTCCAATAAGGGGTTTACCCTGGTAGACCAGGGAGACTTTATGCAAGTAGTGAAATCTTCGGAAGCAGCAGGTATGGGACTGGCCGTAGATGACAAGATCTCAGGAGAGACACTCAAGACAGTACTTTTCAAACTCAAAACCTCCAATGCCGCAGTAATCCGTGCCAAGATTAGACCCCTACTTCACAAAAATGCCAAAGTAGTCTCCTTTAAAAATAACAATGTGCTTTCTATTACCGCGTTCCCAAGAACACTCAAAGCAATCAAAAAGATTATTGATTCGGTAGAAGGGGCGGGGAAAAAAGGCTCTACGGTTATCAAGCTTAGACATGCCAGCGCCAAAGCTGTCTATGCCAATGCTGTGAAAATGGCGGGACAATTGTTTCCCAAAACGATTCCAAGTGAAAAAGTAGATGTGCTGAAAGATGATGCGACCAATTCTATTATTCTGGTGGGGAAAAAAGAGAATGTGAACAAAATGATTCGCTATATCAAGCAGCTCGACCAAAAAGGGGACACTGTAGAACAGAAAATGTATGTGATCCCCCTCCAAAACTCCAATGTGGAAGATATGGAAAAGATCCTTAGTAAGCTGGTCTCCCAAATGAATGGCATGGCAAGCAGAGCTGTTAAAAAGGGAGGAAAGCCAGCGCAGAAAGCGATGGTGGTCGGAGACGCAGAGCGCAATGCTCTGATTGTACTGGCGACAGGGGATCAGATCAAAAATATCCGCAAAGTGATCCGAAGCATTGATGTAGAAAAGCCCCAGGTCTATATTGTGGCAAAGATCGTAGAGATCGATATGGGCAAGGCAGAACAGATTGGTGTCAAATATGGCTTTACTGCCGGCGGTGTCTATGATGGCAAAGGGCTCTTTAGCGTTTCTGGGAGTACTGGCGCTTCAGCACTGGAGATCCCCAGTAGTTTCCTGAGCTTTTTGGACAGCAATGCTTCCAAAGGAGCGAGCTTCAAATTTTCTGGAAGTAAACTGTTGGCTCTGGGTGCGCGTATCGATCTTCTTAAAGAGAACGGCGCAGCCCATATCTTGAGTGAGCCTTCTGTACTCTGTACCAACAATAAGGCATCAGAGATCTATGTGGGGCAGGTACGCTCTATCTTGACCAGTTCTGCCGCAGGAAGCAACAAGAATGATGTGGTACGAAATAACTACTCCCGTGAAGATATCGGTATTACGCTCAAGGTAAAACCACGCCTGTCTAGTCGTAATAAGGTCACACTTTCTGTGGAAGCGAATATTGAGGATGTAGATCTGAGCTCTTCGGTCTCCGCTGATCGTCCGACGACCACCAAAAGAAAGGTCAATACCAATGCGATCGTCAGTAATGGGCAGACCATTATTCTTGGTGGGCTGATAAAGAGTTCCGGCTATGGTACGACCAGCAAGGTGCCGATCTTGGGAGATCTTCCGATCATTGGATCACTGTTTCGCAGTAAGGGAAAGAATGAGAGCAAAGTCAATGTGGTCATTTATCTTACGCCTTATATCGTACGCAGAAGTATGGATCTCGTGAAGTTAAAAGAGGCGCTGGCCAAGTTGAGTGCTATTCAGACAAGGTACAATAAATATATCAAGTCAAAACTGGAGGGAAGCACCCCTGCCACACAAAGCAAGCGCAGCCAGGGGGGGGAGCAAGATGCTATGAGGATGCTGGGTTTTAAACGAAAACACAGAGCATCTCCTCTATCGGCAATGCAACCAGAACCAGTACAGGCTTCTGTCCCTCCTGTGTCGAAGAAGCGGGCAGAGCGCAGGGTGTTGCCCCAGAAAGTCCCTATGCGGGTTGTGCCCCGGCAGGCTCCAGCTCCCGAGCCTGATGTAAGAAAAGTGCTGGCAAAAACAGAACCTGTTGTGCAGAAAAAAAGAGAAAAACATGTAGCACGTAAAGAGACAAAAGCGCACAGAGTAGAAAGAGTAAAAAGAGAGACTTTTGAAAAACACAGACTTGAACGTAAGAGAAGATGGGAAACACATAAGTTCAAAAGGTTTAAAGAGCCAAGGCTGAGCAGAAGCAGAAGCAAAAGCAAAAGTAGAAACAGCGCAGAACACTTCTTGCGTGAGCACTAGGAAGCACCTATGAGATTTCCTTTTTTAGAAGATGTCAATCTGGAGCCGTCCTGGAATGAAGAAATAGATCATAAGCTGGCTATCAAACATGCACTTCTGTTTGCCAAGATAGAAGGAAAAGAAGCCGCTATCCTCCACAAGGGGCAGCTCACCGAGGGGCTAAATCATCTTGCAAGGCTGCATCTTGACTTTCCTATATTTTTGGTGGATGAAGGTAGTTTTGAGCGGCTGAGAAATAAATTTCTTGAGATCCAGACAGGTAGTGATTTTGATCAGATGGAGACCACTTCAGATGAACTGTTTGAGGCAGAATCTGACCTTTTGGAATTCATTCAGAATTCCCAAGATCTTCTTTCCAGTGAAGAGTCAGCCCCGATCATCAAGTTGGTCAATTCACTCTTTTTTCAGGCGATAAAAAAGGGTGCCAGTGATATTCATATCGAATCCAAAGAGCACAAAGGAGAGGTGCGTTTCCGTATAGATGGTGCACTAAAAAAGCATATTGATCTAGATAAAAATATCACGACTTTGGTAATCAATCGTATCAAGGTAATCTCTAATTTGGATATCTCGGAAAAGAGAATCCCTCAAGATGGCAGGACACAGGTAGTGATCTCCGGAAAAACACTGGATGTCCGTGTCTCATTGTTGCCTACTTACTATGGTGAGCGGGTGGTGATGCGTATCTTAATGCAGAGTGACAGCATCCCTAGCCTTGAGGATCTCGGGTTTCAGAAGGAACTGACAGATGCCTTCTATAGACTGTTAAACCATTCACATGGCATGATTTTGGTTACAGGTCCTACAGGCTCCGGTAAATCGACCACGCTGCACTCCTTTTTGCAGCATATTGCTTCACCTGACAAGAATATTATTACTGT
>JALWVW010000252.1 GCA_027079365.1 Campylobacteraceae bacterium
ACAGGCGGACACTACACTGGCGAATATTGGGAGTTAGAAACCTCCCAGGAGCCTATTCGTGCCAAAACTGTCATCAATGCCGCAGGACTCTATGGTGATGTCGTAGAGAAGATCAGTGGCAATGTCGATTTCAAGATCATCCCACGCAAAGGGCAATTCGTGATCTTTGATGAGACCGCCTATGACCTGATCGAATCGATCATCCTGCCTGTCCCTACCAAGCGTACCAAAGGGGTCGTGATCACCAAGACCGCCTTTGGTAACCTGCTCGTAGGGCCCACAGCAGAGGATCAGGAGAGCCGTACGGACAGCATGACCGTAGAGGAGATGCTTGAAGACCTCAAACAAAAGGCCTATGCCATGCTCCCCGCACTCAAAGGACATGGCGTGACTGCTACCTTTGCAGGGCTGCGTCCCGCCTCTGACGAGACCTATTATCGTGTCAAGCGCAGCGATGACGGAAGCTGGATCACCGTAGGGGGTATCCGATCCACAGGGCTGACTGCCGCACTGGGACTTGCCAAGCATGTGGTTGCACTGCATGACACCCCATACAAAACCACCAAAGAAGCCAAGTCAGTCAGCGTGCCCAATATCTCCCAGTTTAGCACCAGAGACCATCAAAAAGCAGGCTATGGTAGGGTCGTCTGCCACTGTGAAAATGTCACGGACAGAGAGATTCGGGAAGCCTGCACAGGCGAAGTGCCTGCCGGTACCATCGGAGGACTCAAGCGACGCACCAGAGCCATGATGGGTCGCTGCCAAGGCTTCAACTGTATGGCAGCCGTGAGTAGCATAGCAGAAAGTGAGGGTAAGAGATCATGCGCAAAAAAAGTATAGATCAAAAAAGTATAGTAGATATTGAGATTGCCATCATTGGTGCGGGGCCTGCGGGTATCGCTGCGGCTATCGAGCTCTCCAGGCTGGGACATGCGGGAGAGATGATCGTCTTTGACCGTGAAAACCAAGTCGCTATGACCTCCAGGCATTGCAACCATCAGGGCTTTGGCATACTGGAGTTCAAGCGACCCATGTCCGGCTCCGACTATGCTGCCCATCTGGCACAGAAAGCTGTCGACTACAACATCGCACTCAAACTCAAATACACACTCACCCGTATCGAAGGAGATATCCTTACCTTCAGCACTCCCGATGGGGAGCAG
>JALWVW010000253.1 GCA_027079365.1 Campylobacteraceae bacterium
CCTTTACAATTTAAGCCGCCAATTTGATGCTTAATTTGCAGGGAATTTGGCAGATTTGTGTGAAAACCTAGATTGGCTGAAAGACGTCAAAGTGCTTCACTCACACCTTAAGATAAAGTGCTGAAAAAGGCCTATTTGCTGGAGGACTGGGACCCGACAGAAAAGGCATTTGGAACCCTTTTTGCTAGGCAGCCTGAAACAACGATTGCAAGGCAAGGGGCAAAAACAACCTTCGCCGGATTGAGCCCGGGATTGGGGATTTGACCGTCTTCCATCCGCTGATATCTCCTGGAAGGTGGGCAAAACACACTCGCCGGACCGGCGGCGGGAGGTACGACCGCGTAAACTATGTCTTACACCCTCTAAACAGGAACCTTTAATCTGATGGCGAAGTATGAGCCTTTGGCAGCTTGCTGTCCCACATCTTCAAACCTCCTCTGGAGGCCTGAATCTGGGAGTCCGGGCCCAGCCCTTCCTCCTGCATGGGCAATTTTCTCCCGGCTCCCTCGCAAATCCTGGGAAACGCAGAATTGGGGGCTATAACAGCGATTATAGGCACAATTTGGCCTTTTCCCACTGTTTTGCTATTCAAACCCTATTATCCATAGCTCCTGTCGACGAACGGTTCTATGAACAGGACGAAATAGGCTAAATCCCGGCCGAAAGTACGCATTTCTGGTCCTAAATACGCCTAAATTGGAGCAAACGCGCAGAATTAGGCTATTTCTGACAAAATGGGGCTCTCGGACCGAGATTTGCCCAGTTCGACCCATTCATATGAATCCGAAGCCACAGCAGAAGGATAATTGCGTATTCATACGCCTGGCGAAGCCATGCCAAACACCGAAGACTACCCTCAAATTCGCTTCCCGCTGTTCGGTCGTCCTATTCCTCGCCAGCCGCAGTAACGCCTTCAGCGACCTCTAGGAGCTTACGTGAGGTTTAATTACTGGTCTGAGTGGTCTACCTTTGATCCCTGCAAATCCCGTTTCCGGCCACTCTACGCACCTCGAAGGCGAGCTGATGGCGCGAGTGTCCTGAGACAAGATTCTTGCAATCCTATTTAGACAACTGGGGCGTCTCAAAGGATTCATAATTCCTTCTACTCATAGCCGTTAATCGAAAGGCCGAAGTTGTCTTGTCGATTCTCGCAACAT
>JALWVW010000254.1 GCA_027079365.1 Campylobacteraceae bacterium
CGCCTATGCCGAAGAAAAGGGTGTACAGGTGGTCAAATGCAATGTCGCCAAGAACAGCAAGCTTGCCACTGCCTTCAAAGTACAGTCCGTACCGTTCACCATCGCAGTAATGCCTGACGAGAAGCTACTCTTTCCAGAGATCGGGATGCGGGATGAGGGGTATTATTATAAGGTGATCGATAAGCTGGCCGGGAAGCATAAGGGTGGATTCTTTTCTAAATTGTTTGGGTAAAAATTATTTGTACCCCGTAGGGTGTTGTCCCACGACAACACCATCAATATAGATACACGGTAATGCATGATTTTGTTGCCGTTTAAATGATTGGTGTTGTAGGGGTACAACACCCTACCAAATCCACCATCATCAAACGCATTTCTTACGCCCAGTCCAGCAACCGCTGTTCACCCTCTAATGCTCTAGCCCTAGTCACATCCTGACTCATTTCGATTACGCCACGGTAAGTGCCATCTTCGTCTCGGACGGGGAAGTACTGGATGTGGATGAACTGACCCTTGAACTCGATCCAAAACTCTGCGAGGTCTTGGCGGCCTGCTTTGAACTCTTCGAGGATTTTAAGTACCTGATCGACGCTTTTGGGTGGGTGGCAGAACTTGACCTCTCTGCCGATGATACCTGCGCTGCGAGGGAAGACCCTGTCGTCTCCTCGGTTGTAAAAGACCACGATATCGTGCTCATTGACATAGGTGATATCTACAGGCAGGATACGAAAGATCGAGTTGACCTGCTCAGGGGTGAGCCAGCCCTCGTCAAAGTGGGTTTTGTCCTCGGTACCAAAGGGGAGCGTACGCTTCTTGGTGTCTTGCCCCGGGTGGATATAGGCATCTTCTGGATAGGGGGCAGGGGGTGTGTCGAACATCCAGCCGATCTCACGGTCTCCCTCTTTGAACTCTTTCCATTCCTCTTCACTGAGCAGGTTCATCGCATTGGGTAGCAGACGGGTCTCTTCGACCTGTAGGATATGCTCGAGGGAACGATACACTGTATGGATACCTGTAGCGATAGACTCGAAATCCTCTGCATCGATCGCTTTTCTGACGGCCTTGAGCTCCTCTCTGATCTGGTCATGAAATGCCCACATTCCCTGAGAAGGGCCTGTCCAGTCATGCTTCTCCAGATAGGGGAAGAGCTGGTTCTCCTTGCGTGCAAAGTGCAGCTCTACCTTGGAGAGCTTGGCAAAGAGTGCTTTGAAGAGTTCAAACTGCTCTGTAAGCGAGGTCGCCTCTAGCTGACTGACGAGATCACGGATGAGGATATTCTCCTCCAGATAGGTACGGACAGGGTGCCCATCAGGGAACTGACCTTCGAAGGGGGAGGATTTTTTGCTGAGAAATTCACTCATGGGGAGCCTTTGTGTCGAGAGATTAGATATTTTGCGGAGTATAGCTAATTCAGATAAAAAATGACTTATTCAAACTTTATACGCATTGGGGCTGACAGAGTAGGCCTTTTTGAAATTTTTGATAAAGTGACTTTGGTCGTAGAAGCCAGCTTCCAATGCGATCTGGGCGAGGGAGAGGTGGCTGTCTTCGAGGATGAGGGCTTTGGCGTGGTGGATGCGCTGGTCAATGAGAAAGGCTTGCAGGGTGAGCCCAAACCGCTGCTTGAAGCGTCTGGAGATATGGGCAGTGCTGTAGCCTGTATAGGCTGCGATACTGGCGGCGGAGATCTCCTGGTCTATATGCTCTAGGATAAACTGTTTGATCTCTTCAAAGAGCCTCTCTTCTTTGGTGTGATGCTGGGTATCTGTGTACTGCAGAAAAAGCTTCTTTAACAGTGCGGTGACCCTGTCCTCTATCTCTGCAGGGGAGGCTGTCTCTTGGTTGATCTGTGTGATGATCTCTGTCAATGCGGTAGCGTAGTATCCCTCTTGGATGATAGGCATGCGTGTCGGCAGTAGTGTCTGTGCATCAAAAAGCTGCTGTTGGATCGCCAAGACCCACTCTTTGTTCATATGTAGATTATAATAGGGGAGTGGCGTGGTAGTGAGATTTTGGGTCAGATGTACTTGGTCGGGGAAAAAGAGCGCGATTTGTCCGGGATGCAGTATCATCTTCGTGTCAGGGTGATAGGTGATAGAGATTTCTCCTGCACCGATCATGCAGAGGCTAAAGGTAGCATGGGAGTGTTTGGCAAAGTTCTGGAAATGTTCCAGATTTTGTTTGAGCTCAGCATAGGCAAACCCCTCTTTGTTTCGTAGCTGAATAATGCTGGATTGATCCATTGTTTGCCTCATGTCAGTTTTGTACAAGACAAAACTTCTGTTTACTGTTATGATTCCTGAAATAATACCGTATTATAGCATGTGTGGTAAAAACTATCCTCTCTTGTTAGAGGGGATCTTGAATGCATAATCCGAGACAAAAAGGAAAAACAGATGATGACACTAAATGAAAGGTTTAAGGCACTAGAAGCAGACAATGCTCCAGGACAAGAGGTGCGACAGTCGATGGAAGACAAGAAGGGGGTAATGCATGGGGAGAAGATTCCGGGTGCTTTTGTGGATTTCTCTCATGGAGATATCGATGCCTTTCCACCCATGCCGGGAGCAGAAAAGATATGGATGGAAGGATTTGCTCGCGGCGGCAAACAGGCTTATACCCAATACCGGGGCGAGGAATCGATCCTTGCAGGTTTGGCAGAGCGTCTGGGTACTTTTACCGGTGCGACTATTGATGCATCCGAAGAAATTATTATCACACCGGGTACCCAGGGTGCGCTTTTTCTCTCGTTGGGTGCGACTGTGGAGTCTGGTGTCAAGGTGGCGATTATCGAGCCAGACTATTTTGCCAATCGGAAACTTGTCAAGTATTTTGGTGGTACAATTATGCCTGTTCCTTTACGCTATCAGGAGGGACTGGCTCAGAGAGGACCCGATATGGAGAAGCTGGAAGCAGCTTTTAAAGAAGGGGCAAGAGTTTTGGTATTTTCTACTCCGAATAACCCAACAGGATTGGTCTATTCCAGCGAAGTGATCCATAAGATAGCAGCCCTTGCTGCGGAGTATGAAGTGACAGTGATCGTAGATGAGCTCTACTCCAGGCTACTCTATAGTGGAGAGGAGTATAGCCATCTGCGTGCCTGTAGTGTCGTGCCCAAAAACCTGATCACGATTATCGGGCCATCCAAGACAGAATCTCTCAGTGGGTTTCGACTGGGGACGGCATTTGGCAGTGCA
The DNA here is from genome assembly GCA_027079365.1 of Campylobacteraceae bacterium. Lineage (GTDB taxonomy): Bacteria > Campylobacterota > Campylobacteria > Campylobacterales > Sulfurovaceae > JAAXPZ01. The sequence goes on from JALWVW010000254.1 coordinate 3,198, forward strand.
TGGTTGATCGAAAGAATGGAGCGATTGCAAGCGATTGTCTCTTTGCGTGCGTCAGGATACAATCAGGCGGTCTTGGAGGGGTGGCTACAGGAGCCTACAGGTTGGATGGAGAATCGTATCCGAGAGCATGAAGCTATTCGTGATGATCTGCTTGAGATCTTTCGTGCCGCTGGTATGCCCACTGCGGCACCACAGGCGGGGAGTTATCTCTTCCCCCAGCTTCCAGCTATGGAGATCAGTACGATAGATTTCGTGCGGGCGTTACGCCATCAGGCTGCAGTCATTGTGACCCCTGGGTCAGAATTTGGACCTACGACAGAGAGGAGTATTCGTCTGAATTTTTCCCAGGATCACAGCCATGCGGTTACTGCTGCCAGAAGAATTGTAGAGATGCTGGAGAGGTACAGAAAATGAGACGACTTACTGCGCAGCCGATTCCTCAAGGGTTGTATCAATCTGCCGTGAGGCATGGAAAAATGATCTATACCTCAGGGATGACTCCGCGTATAGATGGTACACTTCAGTACAGAGGAAAAATGAAGGCAGCCAAAAAAACAAAAAAATATCGCAAAGCGGTAAGGCTGGCTGCCAAGAATGCTTTGCTGGCAGCACAGCATAGACTAAAAAAGAATGAGAGCATCATGGTACTTCAGCTAAACCTCTTTCTCAATACAGAACAGGGGTTTACCAAGCATGCAAAAGTGTCTGATTATGCTTCTGCTTTCTTGCGTGAGACATTGGGTGTCGAGGGTATCGGTAGTCGTGTGACAGTCGGGGTAGCAACGCTGCCCGAAGATGCACTTGTGGAAGCCGCACTGGTCTGTGCCGCTGTACAATAATAACTAAGTAAACAGGAGAGACGCAATGAAAACCATACAATTTGATAACAAGAAGATCGCACCGAGTAAAGTCGTGTGTGTAGGGAGAAACTATGTGGAGCATATCGAAGAGCTTGGCAATGAAATGCCTGAAAATATGGTGATCTTCAACAAGCCCAACAGTGCGATCAGCTCCACACTGCGCTATTTTGACCCTGCCTGTCGTTTCGAGGGAGAGCTTTGCCTGCTGATCATGGGTGGCAGGATCGCCGGACTGGGGCTGGGACTTGATCTGACCCATGCAGATATCCAAAACAGACAAAAAATCAAAGGCCTGCCTTGGGAGAGAGCCAAGGCATTTGATGGATCTGCGGTACTGAGTGCTTTTGTCCCCTTTGAGGGAAATCTCGAAGCAGTACGGTTTGAGCTCATACGCAATGGTGTATTGGCGCAGCATGCAGACTATACACTGATGATGTACAAGCCGCATGAGATCCTAGAAGAGATCAGCAGTTTTATGACACTGGATGATGGGGATATCATTATGACCGGTACCCCAAAGGGGGTCAATACCTATGAAAAAGAGGATCTCTTCGAGATGAAGCTGTTTGAAAATGACAGTATCATCATGGAGGGATTATGGCACGCAGATGCGTAAGCGCCCCAATGAGAAATCTGACATAAAAGGAAGAAAATGGCCTTATTGATTTATAAAGGAAAGAGAGATATTGCCCCCTGGATAGAGGCGCTCAAGGCAGTTGATGAGACACTGGATATCCGTATCTATCCAAAGGTGGGTGACCCTGGGGAGATCGACTTCGTGTTGACCTGGCCGTACCCTTATGGGTTGTGGCATGCGTTTCCGGAAATCAAGGCAATCTCCTCTATTGGGGCGGGGGCAAGCCATATCCTGGATGATCCGACACTTGATCCAAAAATTCCTGTACTTAAACTGACAGACAACAGACTCAACCAGTCGATGTGGGAGTATCTGCTGGCTGCGATCAGCTATCAGGCGATGCAATTACCTCTCTACGGATACCAGCAGAAGCAGAAGCAGTGGAAAGAGCTGCTACCAAGAGATTTTGCCGGAGTGACGGTGGGCATCTTTGGTCTGGGAAACATAGGTAAATTTGTGTCTGAGAAGCTTGCTTCACTGGGCTTTGTGGTCAAAGGATTTGCTAACAGTCCCAAAAAGATAGCAGGGGTAGAGGTCTATACGCCTGAGGAGACAACGGATGAGGTGCTGAGAAGTCTGGATATCATTGTTTCCATCCTGCCGCTTACGTCCAGTACGGTAGGCTTTTTTGATGCAGCGTTTTTTGCCAGGCTCAAAGAGGGTGCAGGATTTATCAATGTCGGCAGAGGCTCTCAAGTAGATGAGGTCGAACTCATACAGGCTCTGGACAGTGGACAGCTCTCACATGCTTGGCTGGATGTCTTTGTGGATGAGCCGTTGCGGGAGGATCACCCCTTTTGGACGCACCCCAAGGTACGGGTCACACCGCATATCGCCAGCATCACTGATCCTCGGAGCGTGGCCGCGCAGATCGTGGACAACTATCGCCGTGCCACCGAGGGGCGTGCGCTGGAAAATGTGGTAGACCGAGAGTCTGGATACTGATGACGGAAGTAGACCTGTTGACACTGTTTCTGCTTTTCTTGACTGGTGGGTTTGCCGGCTTTGTGGATGCTATCGCAGGAGGCGGAGGGATCATCGCGCTGCCGGCACTGCTCGCAGCAGGTATTCCGCCGCATCAGGCACTGGCGACCAATAAGTTACAGGGGAGTTTTGGCAGTCTGACTGCTGCAATCAATTACAGCAGAAAAGGGATGATGCAGCCTGGGAGTCTGATGGTCGGGGTCTTTTTTACCCTGGTTGGTGCCGCAGCAGGTACGCTGCTGGTACAGTATTTTCCTCCCAACGCACTGGAGCAGACGATTGTCGTGATGCTGATACTGATTTTCCTCTATACGCTTTTCTCTCCCGAACTTGGCAAGATAGAGAAGCATGCACTGATGGACAAGAGACTCTTTTACCTGATATTTGGTCTGTTTCTTGGATTTTATGATGGGTTTTTCGGACCGGGGACGGGAAGTTTCTGGACGATAGCACTGATTCTGGTGCTGGGGCTCGATCTCAGGCAGGCAACAGCGCAGACCAAGCTGTTTAACTTTACCAGCAATGTGGTCTCTCTGGCACTCTTTATCCATGCAGGACTGGTGATCTGGACGATAGGTCTGGCGATGGCTACAGGACAGATACTCGGTGCCTATGTTGGCTCCACGATGGTGAGCAAAAAAGAGGTGAAGTTCATACGGGTTTTTTTCTTGATCGTAGTGGGTGCTACGATCGGAAAACTACTGCTTACGTAGTAGCAATACTTTTGAAGGCTTCTTCTAGCTCTTTTGCGGAGGTTCCCATGACTTTGTCAACATTGCCACCGAATAGTTTACTCATAGTCCCCATATTGGCACCTGTGAAATAGACATCCCCTTTTTTATCCTCAAAAACACCGAGTCTAAAAGGCATCATCGCCAGGATATGTTTGTCCGTATCATTTTTGACGATCGCATAGGCGTGCTTGCCATTTCCCATAGAGATGACATGCATACGCTCTACATCTGCGGCTCCTGCTTTTTCAAAAGATTTCTTCATATCATAGAGATGGGGCACATTCCAGCCTGCTTTTTTGGCAGCTTGCTGGAGTGCTTCCAGGGTGCTTTCGTAGTCTAGCTTGCTCTTTTGGGTAGTGATCATTAGTTTGGGCATGATCCTCCATAGTATCAAAATGGTAAGTATGGCACCTAGCATAAGACCAAATAAAAACGACATGTGTACTCCTCATATAGATAGTGTGATAGATTATAATACGAATAAGCTGGAATGATGTTTATAGAGGGAGTTGAGGTATTTACTTGGTGCGGTAATTAAGTAAAAAGTGTTTTTTCCAGACAGCGTCTGGAAAAGAGAGAGGATGCCTCTACTCCTGAATGCAGATTTCATGCATGAACATATGTTTGATCGTCTGATAGAGTACGAGAAGAGTCATTAGCACAGCGACACCCAGCATAATATATGACATAGCCAGAGAGAAGCTGTCATGCATCTTGTGGTACATCACCATAGATGCGATTGCCATGGCCGCGAGTGGGAAAATGAATGCCCACCAAGAGATAAAGTACTTTAGTCCCAGAAAGCTTCTAAACATAAATGCCAGCATAAAAGTAAAGAAGAGTGCAATCGAGTAAAGAAAATGGGCAAACATATCCAGTGAATGGAAGAGTTTGAAATAGGCGATAAATGCGACAGCCGGAGGTGCGAGCATGATAAAGAGTGTTGGCAGAAACTTCTGTGCCAGCTGATGATGAAAGATAATACGGTTCATAATCACAGCCAAAAAGATGATCCAGAAAAAGAGACCAATGCTGAAATAATACATTAATACCATTTGTGATGCCAGTCCGATACCGCCAACAGGCACGAGTACATTACCTACGATAGGAATGAACCAGGCAGGGTTGGAGTGAGAAATCTCTTGGTTGTGGTTTATCCAGAAGGTGATGGTGTAGAGGGTCATGTAGGTGTGCATTGCCGTACCCGCATACCAAAACCAGGCACCCATTGTATGAAAATCATGTCGTGTGATGATAGCCAGCATCAGCATTGAGATGGAGATGGCAGAGAAGAAGTTGATTCTGACAGGGTGTTTCCATTCAGCAAGTACTGCTTTGGGGTAGCGTAGTAGCTTGATGAGATAGATCAGCGAGATGAGCGCAAAAAGCCCCAATGCTACATACATCATTGTCTGTCCGACAATAGCAGGAAATCCAAGAAATTCTGCCGATTTCTGCAATGCAATGGTCAGTCCACTGATACCCATCACGATGGCAAACATCATTACTGGGTAAAACTTGAGTCTGTTGAGTTCAATGCTCTCTGGTTGTCCGTCCATAGAATAAATCCTTTTGTATAAGTTTGAGTGATAAATCTTATCACTTTTAATAATAAAAAAAGAATCTTAGCAAAAGGAAGCTTAAATTGGAGGTATCCTCTCCGAATTGGAGAGGATATGCAGTGTTTTAGAGAGAGATGCCTCTGATGATAAAGTAGATCAGGGCAGAGAGTATGGCAGCCGCAGGTACGGTGATGATCCAGGCAGCGATGATCTTTTTGACAGCATCACGCTTGACATATTTTTTCTTTTTGGCTGACTTGAGCTTTTTCTTGGCTGTTTTGAGACGATCTTCTTCTTCGTCTATCATTCTGTAGAGCGCCACGATACGCTCATAGTCAGACTTTTCTTTGGCCTCTATGGCTTGCATGTCACTGAGTTCTGCATTGAGTGCTCTGAGCTGTTTCTGCTCATCAACAAGCCTCTCTTCTCTGCGCTCTATCTTCTCTTTCATGGTGGTGGAGTCCAGATACTCTCTGAGGAAGCCTACCCCAAAAATACCTCCTACGGCAATATGGGTTGAGCTGACAGGCAGACCTAACTGAGAGGCGATAATGACCGTGATCGCTGCTGCCATTGCCACAGAGAAGGCACGCATCTGATCGAGTTCGGTGATCTCAGAGCCGACAGTCCTGATGAGCTTTGGTCCATAGAGTGCCAGTCCTACTGCTATACCAAGAGCACCTACACCCATGACCCAGATAGGGATACCGGCTTTGGAAGAGATGCCGCCACTAAGTACTGCATCATTGATCGCAGCCAATGGTCCGATAGCGTTGGCGACATCATTCGCACCATGGGCAAAGCTCAGTAGTGCAGCAGCGAAGATCAGTGGCACAGTGAAGAGTGCATTGACACCAGCTCTGCTGTTTTCCATGAGATCTGATTTTCTACCTATTACAGACTTGACAATGAGATAAACGATTGCTGCAATGCCCAGACCAAAGAGGGAGGCGATGATAAAAGAGGGTTTCTTGTCATGAGGCAAAAAGGAGAGCGTCTCTACGATCTTTGGCCAGATTTTCTTGAGGCCTTTGAGGGTCAGGTAGGTGACAAATGCCCAGGACATGATCGCCATAAAGACCGGTACCCACTTTGTGGCAGCAGCAATGCGATCCTCTTTGTATACAATGGTTTTTTTGATAGAGAAGAGAAAAATTGCAGCGATGATACCGCCAAGTATGGGAGAGATGATCCAGGAGGCTGCGATCTTTCCCATTGTGCCCCAGGAGACGATAGCAAAGCCGGCCGAAGCAATCCCTGCACCCATGACACCACCGACGATAGAGTGTGTGGTGGAGACGGGTGCTTTGAAATAGGTGGCAAAGTTGAGCCAGAGGGCTGCTGCCAGCAGTGCTGCCATCATCGCCCAAATAAAGGTGTTGGTATCTCCGCCGAACATGGAGATATCAATGATCCCCTTTTTGATGGTTTTGACCACCTCGCCGCCAGCGATAAACGCACCACCGGCCTCAAAAATCGCGGCGATGATGATCGCTCCCCCCATAGTCAAAGCCTTGGAGCCTACTGCCGGGCCGACATTGTTGGCAACATCGTTGGCACCGATGTTCATCGCCATGTAGGCACCAAATAGTGCGGCAATAGAGAGGAAGATACTGTTGGGAACCCCACCTGTAGTCGCAGAGCTGTAGATCAGCACCGCTACGATAAACAGTAGCGCAAAGCCCAGCCTTACAAAATCAAACCTACTTCCCTTGATCGCCTCTTTTTCCATCTTTTTGATCGTTTGGATCTCCATGTACTTGTTCCTTGTGGTCTCTTTGTGTGGTAGATAGTAAAATTATACAAAGATTCCTCTTGTGAAGTCCCTAGTTTGTTAAAAGTTTCTGATTCATTTTTTTATACTATAATTAAGCTATTGTTTTATGGAGGTTTTATGCAAAAGCAGAGATTGTTGTTGCTGGAAGATGATGCGACACTGAACGAAACAGTATGCGAGTATCTGGAAGAGCGGGGATATAGGGTAGAGGGTGTCTATGACGGATATGAGGCGCAGGAGCGTCTCTATGAGACACAGTTTGATCTGTTGTTGTTGGATGTCAATACCCCAAAACTCAATGGTTTTGAGGTACTCAAGAGTGCACGGGAGCAGGGAGTGACAAGCCCCGCGATCTATCTTACTTCTCTGGACAGTGTTGAGGATCTAGAAAAGGGGTTTGCAAGCGGGTGTGATGACTATATTCGCAAGCCCTTTGCACTCAAAGAGCTACTGATCCGCATAGAGACACTGCTCAAAAGAAATTTTTATCACGAGGAGCGTACTTTTATTGAGATAGACAGCGGGATCAAATATGATATTAAGAACAGTATGCTACTGGTAGCAGAGCAGCCGTATCAGCTGGGAACCAAAGAGTCTAGGCTGCTCAAGCTTTTTTTGCAGTCTGCCGAAGAGGTGCTCTCTCATGAAAAGATATCTGAAACACTCTGGAGCTATGAGGAGACACCCAGTGATGCTTCACTGCGTACCTATATCAAAAATCTGCGCAAGGTGATCGGAAAGGAGAAGATCGTCAGTGTCAAGAAACAAGGCTACCGCTATACACCTAAGCAGTGAGACAAAAGCCCGCAGGCGTTTTCTCCTACTGTATGGGTTTTTTGTACTGTTGTTGATAGGACTGAGTATACTCTTCTACTACCGTTCTCAGGAGCAGCTGATGTTCTCACAACAGCGGATTCGTATGATGGAGTACGCATCGGTACAGGCGAGGAGGCTCAAGCACCTGCATCGCCGCTTTCCCAAAGAGACCAAATACCCCCGTGACAATCGCTTCGAGAGTGCTATCTATGATCTGGAGTATCAGAAAATATTTTCTACGCTGACCGAGCCCAAGGTGGATCTGCATGCCGTAATCTATCAAGTCGGGGAAAAGATCCATCTGGTCAAAGTGCTGGATGACTACTATCTGGGGGCGAAGTACCTGATCATAGAGGTGGCCAGGGATGGACAGTGGTATGCTGGGATCATGAAAAGAATACTGCTGTATGCTCTGCCAGCACTGCTGGGACTGATGCTTCTGGGTATCTATCTTTCTAAACTCTTTGTACAACCGATGCAGCGATCTATTGTGCTGCTTGATCGCTTTATTAAGGACACCACCCATGAGCTCAATACCCCTCTGAGCGCGATCCTTACCAATATAGAGATGATCAACAGAGAAGAGATGGCAGTAGACAATGCCAGGAAGCTCACCCGTATAGAGATCGGAGCACGCACCGTCTCTACACTGTATGAGGATCTCAAGTTTATGGTACTGGAACAGGGCAGGGTCACCCAGAGTCAGGAGCTGGATCTGCTACCAATACTGCAGAGCAGACTGGAGTACTTCTCTCTGGCAATGGAGGCCAAGAAGGTTACACTCCACAAAGAGTTGGTACCAACACTGATCACTGTCAACAGAGGTCTGATCATCAGGGTGATAGACAACCTTCTCTCCAATGCGATCAAGTACAACAAGCGTGATGGGGAGATCACCGTGACACTGGAGGAGGGTAGGCTGATGATCGAAGACAGTGGGATCGGTATGAGTCAGGTACAGGTGGAAGGTATTTTTGAACGCTACAGCAGATTCAATGAAACCGAGGGGGGATTTGGTATCGGACTTAATATCGTCAAAAAGATCGTAGAGCATTATGGCATGAAGATTGCCGTAGAGTCTACAGAAGGGGTGGGCACCACTATGATACTGCAATGGAGCAAGACATGAAAAAAATCATTTTGATACTAACACTGTGTGTGGCGTTTGCCTATGGCGAGAGCAGCTTTGCTCGAGAATGCGTACCCTGTCACAGACAAAAGGATATCTCGCTGCAAAAGGTCTTTATGGATGCATTGTTGGTCTACGGAGGGAAGGAAAACATGAAGGCGGGACTGGCATACTATTTTCGCAACCCCAGAATGGGTACCTCAGTGATGGATGAAGATTTTTTACAGAAAAATGGAATCAAGGCGGTGACAAAACTCTCTCCCGAGATCATGGATGAGGCACTTGAAGAGTATTGGAAAATCTACACAGTGATGGGAAAATTGCGGTAATTTTCTCCAATTTCACGATTCTTTCACTTTTCCCTGCTATAATTCCTCTGTATCAATATTACAAAACAAGGAGAATGATATGAAAAAAGTTGCAATCGCAATGCTATTTGCAGGAAGTACACTCTTGATGGCTGATGGAGCTGCTCTCTACGCTAAATGTGCAGGATGCCACGGTAAAGACGGTAAAACAAAGGCACTTGGCAAGTCTGATCCAATCGCAGGTTTGGCTGTAGATGTATTGGTTAAGGATCTTGAAGGCTACAAAGCCGGTACTACCAACAAGCATGGTATGGGTGGCGTCATGAAAGGTCAGGTAGCTACTTACTCTGCTGATGATATCAAAGCAGTCGCTGAGTATATCAACGGCTTGAAGTAATCTACTTCACTGGTGCCGCTTTTGGCGGTACTGCTTCTCGTTTCTTCTCATTTTAAAACCAATTTTGCTACAATCCTCTACTATCTATCCAATGGAGTCAACACTATCCTATTTTTATTTCAGCATTTTCATCGGCGATTCCCTTTTCTTGAAATGAATCAAGCAATAGAGTACTTCTCTCTCTATGGTGGTGTAGAGACCCAACTCACACTGGATCTGTTTGAGGAGATCATACTCTCCGTGGAGATACATTTTGTACAGCAGTTTGTTGCGACAGAGAAGCTGGTACGCCCCTCCTATCTATTGGAGACGCCGTATCGGGAGATTCTGACTGCTGTGGCGCGTGGAGACGGAAGACTCTCTAATGTCTACAGAAGAGCAAGGATAGGAGAGGCAGCAGGAAGAGAGATCGTCGATACACTGCTAAAGCTAGGTATACTTTTACTGGAGGAGTCTCGCCAGGCACCTCTGAGAACCCACCCCAAGCAGAGTCTGAAAAAGCATCTCAGGCATTATCGTATCGAGCCAAAAGTACGCTTTGTCATGCCTTTCTATCGTTTTTGGTTTGGTTTTGTCGCTCCTTATCGTGAAGAGCTATACAAAGGGAAGAGTCTTGCTTTTATGGAATATTTTCAGGCGCACAAGGAGCGAAACTATTCACTGCTTTTTGAGCAGCTCTCTATCTTACTCCTAGCGCAACACTTTCAGAGCCATGACCCTATACTCAGTCAAGGCAGTTTTTGGAACCATTACAGTGAATTTGATCTGCTATCTATCACCGTAGGAGGAAAGATTATTTTGGGAGAGTGCAAATACACCTCTCGTCCTGTCACCAAAAAAGAGCTCACCAAGCTCAAAGAGAAGGCACAGCAGTCTGGTATCTCGGTGGATGGCTATGCACTCTTCTCTAAAAGCGGATTTTCCAATGAATTGCATGGCTGCAAAGATGAGGGACTTTTGCTGTTTGGTCTGGAGAATTTTAGGCAGTTACTTCCTTGACTTTTTATTGGACGCCCGTTTCTTTTTGATATTTTTCAAGTGTGTTTTGTAATCTTCGGCAAAGTCATGGGTACCGTGGCTGTTTCGCATAAAGTAGAGATATTTGGTGCGCGCAGGATGGATGGCAGCCTTGATAGCATCGATAGAGACAGCACAGACGGGTGCATCTGGGAGTCCTCTGTGCTTGTAAGTGTTGTAGCTGCTGCTGTCGCCTTTGATGCGTTTTGGGGTGACTTTGATGTGAGAGTACTCTCCATAGTTGAGGGTACCATCCATCTGTAGCCGCATATTTTTTTGGAGTCTGTTGTAGATCACAGAGGCCACAAGTGGCATTTCTGCTTTGTTGGCCGCCTCTTTTTGGATAATGGAAGCCACAGTCAGTAGTCGGCTCCAGCCTTTGATATCCCAGACATCCGCCAGATCCATAGAGAGTTTTTTGTAGACACCAGTACTGTACTTGAGTAGGTATCTGATGACTCCCTTCTCTTTCAGCGTACTGGGCACATGGTAACTCTCAGCCAAAATACCCGCTTCCGCAAAGGCACTTTGTGCCCGATACTGCTTCATAAGCTTGGCTTCGCTAAGCCCCAGCTGTGCCGCGAGCTGTCTTAGGAATATGACTGTGGTTTCTCCGGGAAGCAGGGTGACCTTGTGAAAGCCACTTCTCGCAGAGGTAAGACGGATTAGAAAATCCAGACGATGGAGCCTATTTTTGCCTAGATAGACCCAGCCATGTTGTGGTTTTCCGATGGCTACCATGAGATATTTGTCAATGCTCCCGACATCATATCCTTTTTGTGATAGCTGTGTTATAATGCCGGAGATTGAGGCAGGCTTGAGGTGGATATTTTTCTTCCCCTCTACCGGAATAGAGAGATAAAAGAGAAGTCCTATGAGTATAAAAAGAACGATATTTGCACTCCATCCAATGATACGCAATCTACTTCTCCTTTTTCCTCTGCTTGCAATACTGCTGCTCTATTTCCTGCAGGAGGGTATTGCTGTCGATTCTTTGAAGATCGGTTCCTTCAAGATGCAGGGATTATATCTAAAACTGGATAATAAGCTGACGCTCAAGATCGAAAATCTGGAGATCCCAAAGAGGAGAAGCAAAACAGAGCTTTCTGATCTGGATACACAGATCAGAAAGCTCAAACGGGTACTCACATTTTTTGAGTATATAGAGCTTGGCA
>JALWVW010000255.1 GCA_027079365.1 Campylobacteraceae bacterium
ACCGAACTGTACACTACCATAATACCATAAGTGTGATTAGACCCTCTTAAATTTTATAAATTTGACATTTTTTACTTCTTTTTGACATTTTCTCAGTATAATACAAATGTACTAACACAATGTGAAAAAGCCAAACCTATCGCGAGGTAGGGACGGAAAGCTATGGGTCTTGAAAAAGATCGCCAGGTTGCCGCATATTTCTTCTTATATGTATTCCCAACGCATGCTTTCTCTTATTATTTTGGCATTTTCCCATTGCATTTCATTTATGGGGGAATACTTATGAAGAGGGTCATTTTTTTTAGCGTTATTACTTTGGTTTTGATGGGCTGTGGCGGAGGTTCCGGCTCACAAGAGGAAGCAAGTCAAAAAGTCAGTCAGGATGCCAATGCAAACCTTAGCCTTGATCAGCAAGTGGAGAATACCAAAAACACCGATACCAAGAGCACATCTGATACAAACAGTGCATCTGCCAATATTACTTCTGTCACAGCAAATCCTTACCCCACTCCCTTTATAGGTGAGGCGGAGAAATCTGAGTTTCTGCGCATTATTAATGCGGCAAGAGCAGAGGGGCAGGATTGTGGAAAAATAGACAGCAATGGTATTGCGGTCAAAGACAGTAAGGGTCATTATATCTATGATGGTAGCAATATCATGGCTCCTGCAGACCCACTCACTTGGAGTGCCGCGCTCTATGCAGCTGCCTATGAGCACAGCGATGACCTTGCTAAAAGTGATACCGCAAGCCATAGCGGATCAGGCACAGAGTCTGACTGGACAGGAGAAGAGATGGGTGGTGTCAAAAGTACCTTTGTGGATCGTGCCAGGAACAGTGGTTACCGCTTCGTTAATCTTGGTGAGAATATCTCTCTGGGGACACACCGAGACAGTATCAAAAAAGCGGTGGATTCGTGGCTAAAGAGCCCAGGCCACTGCATGAATCTGATGAAACCTTTTTATACAGAGGTAGGGGTAGGACATGTGGAAAAAAAGGGCACTACCTATACCCAATATTGGACACAAGTACTGGGTACACCTGTACGATAATGCATACTATCTGTTGGTATAGCTGTCTCGCTAGAGATAGCGCGCCCAGCATATAAACCTTCTATTTGTATATTTCTTCTTTCCTCGTCTCTAGAGAGTGTTGG
>JALWVW010000256.1 GCA_027079365.1 Campylobacteraceae bacterium
AGGAGAGACAGTACCATTATTATTTTCATCATACTATGCTCAATGCTCCTATGCTCTTCTCTCTTTGACGGCAAGATCCAGACGGGACATCGCCTGCTCCAACATCTCTCTGCCTGTGCCAATATTGAGTCTCATGAAGCCACTGCCAGCTGCCCCAAAACTGACACCTTGGTTGAGTCCAAGTCTCGCTTCATGAACAAAAAATGCAAAGAGCGCCTCATCATCAAGCCCTAGACCACGACAATCCAGCCACATCAAAAAGGTAGCATCATGTCGATAGACCGTAATCTCTGGGATATGTTGCTCGATATAGGTGCGCACAAATTTGCTGTTTTCCAAAATATGCTCTTTGAGCGCTTCCAGCCAAGGGCTGGCACCTTTATATGCCGCTTCCAGTGCTGCCACACCAAAAAGATTGCCATTGTCAAGCCCTGCTTTTTGATGTTCCACTTCATAACGCTTTCGTAAATCTTGGTTGGGAATAATGAGATAGGAGGTATTGAGTCCAGCAATATTGAAGGTCTTGGAGGGGGCATGAAGCAGCAGAGTAATCTCTTTTGCCTTCTCTAGTGCAGCTGTAGGTGTGTGAGTATCACCAAAGACAAGATCACTGTGTATCTCATCAGAGATGATCAGCACGCCATGACGGTGGCATATCTCCACCATCTGAATCAGCTCTTCTCTGCTCCATGCTCTGGTGGAAGGATTATGCGGAGAGCAGAGCAGAAAGAGTGTTGCCTGTTTGATCTTTTGTTCAAAATCTTCAAGGTCAATATGCGTCTCTCCCCCTTCAAAGCGCAACCGATTCTCCAGTATCTCCCTTCCATTTGCCTGCACAGAAGAGAGAAAAGGAGGATAAATCGGGGTTTGCACAACAATACCGTCACCCTCTTGCGTCAATGCTTTGATTGCCAGATTAATCGATACCACCACACCATGCTCGGGCACAATCCACTCTTGTTGTATCTTCCAAGTAAAGTGCTCAGCATACCAGTCCACGATACTTTGGTAAAATGCCTCTGTGTAAAGTGCATAGCCATATACGGGGTGTGCCAGTCGTTCTTTCATCGCATCCTGTACCACCTGTGGTGCTGCCAGATCCATATCTGCCACCCACAGCGGCAGAACATCCTCTCTGCCAAACTTCTCTTTG
>JALWVW010000257.1 GCA_027079365.1 Campylobacteraceae bacterium
AAGCCAACGCCAACTCCTGAACCTATCTCTATCATGATAGACGCAGATCCAAGCGATTGGGCAGATATCAAAGGGGAAGCGCGCCAAGGTGCCACCATCAAGACTTACGCGGATAACACTTACGCCTACTTCCTCATCCAAAGCACGCAGATTGCCAATCCTACAGCCATTTGGTTTATCGATGCAGATAACAATCCTCTCACCGGTCATCAAGCTAGCGAATGGAAAAGCAGTGGCGCTGACTACGCTATCGGCACGCAAGGCAAGCTCTACATCGCAAAGACCAACGACTCACAATGGTCATGGGACAAAGAGACACTCGATACCGCCACAGAGTTTAAAACAGCCAATGGCGTCATCGAACTCAAAGTCTACAAGCGTGACTTTCACCTTGGTGAACACTACCGCGTAGGGGCGCGTCTCTTTGATGATGACAGCCAAAGTGTCGGTATGCCAGACAAAAACTTTTTCGATGCCAACACACAAACACCCCAAACAGACAAGACTGCCTTTGGCGTGATTAGAAACATCTTACGACAAGATGCTGCCACTTATATCAGTGTGGGAGATAGCACCAGAGCGAATGATCTTCACTATAAAAACGCAGAGGTATTTGAAAAAGTCTCTGCTGCTTTAGGAAGCCAAATCCACACCATACTCCAAGCCACAGCCGGACATACAGCAGCGACATGGGACAAAGATGGCATATCGCTTTCTTGGAAGCAGACACGCGATGCCATCCCAGCAGATGGAAGCACGAGCGTGGTAAATATCTCACTAGGCATCAACGATATGCGTTACTTTGGTAACAAACAAGACCTTAAAAATCATTTGCTCTCAGGGGTCAACAAGATATTGGCACAAAAACCAAAAACACACATTATGTTTACGATGCCAAATATCATGATAGGATTACCAAGTGAGGGTTATGTCGAAGTCTATGAAGCACTATCCAAGCAGTTTCCCGTCGTAGATACACAAGCGATATTTAGCAATCATGATATCAATCTATACCGCGCAGAAGATGCTAGTGAATATGGAGAAAACATACGCATCCACCTCTCGCATGAAGGGCAGATGCGTGTCGTAGATGCTATATTGGCAAAGATTTTGTAGAGAAGTTAAGAAGGTAGGCTATTATGATAGCCTACCT
>JALWVW010000258.1 GCA_027079365.1 Campylobacteraceae bacterium
TCTTAGTCATTTCTCATTCTCGCTCCACTCTCCCACGCAAACGCTTCTTGCTGCTCTGCTTTTTCTTTGAGTCCAGTCGTCTATAGACAGAGCCTTTGGTTGGCTTGGTGGGTACACGCTTTTTTTGCGTGATCGTCACACTCTTGATGAGCGCCACCAGACGCTCCAGTGCCTTATCTCTATTTTGTTCTTGGCTTCGGTGCTGTTGGGATTTAATGACGATGATGCCCTCTTTGGTGATGCGTTTGTCTTTGAGGGAGAGTAGCTTCTCTTTGTAGTAGCCAGGAAGAGAAGAAGCCTCTATATCAAACCGTAGATGTATCGCCGCAGAGACCTTATTGACCTTCTGCCCACCAGAACCACTTGCCCGTATAGCAGAGATCTCTACTTCGTTTTCCTCTAGGGTGACGGTGTTGGATATTTTCATTTTACTCATCTCCTATCATCCAAATACCTTTTTCCATAAAGGCGGGTATGGTATGTCTTTTGGCTTTGTTTATGAGGTTTGGGTGTGAGAGCTTATGGGTTTTGGCATAGGCATTAAGTGTCACTATATTTGAGCCTTTGAGGTATGCCAAACGCTTATGATAAGAGTTTACCAAAGCTCCATAAATTATCTGCTCCATAATGTCCGTTTTTTCAGACAAATTAAACGCTTGAAACGCCCTGTAATACTCTTGCCTATCCAAAAATCTGATGTTGATAGGCACGTACTCTTCTCGTATGAGCAGGTAGTTGTTCAGGCTTCTTCCTATGCGTCCATTACCATCGATGAAAGGATGCAGTGTTTCAAAGTCCAGGTGGAAGCGCGCTATGCGTTCGACTATGTTTTTAGAAGCATCCGCCTTGTATCTCACCAAGGTATCCTCCAGTCCTTTCCCCATACGGGACGGTGCCGGAGCGATGTGATTTCCTACTCTCACATATTCATCCCTCTCTCTAAACCTGCCAGCGATGTCGTTGTCTATATTTGAGATGAGTATCTTATGCAAAAACAGTATCATGTCAGAATTCAGTGCTTTGTCTTTGGCGCTATTGTCTATGTACTCAGTGACACGAGCCAGATTTTTAGCCTCATATATCTCTCGCTCAGACACATACCTGTCCAAGTCTATCTGCAAAAGGATTTTCTCTGTCTCTTCGATGCTGAG
>JALWVW010000259.1 GCA_027079365.1 Campylobacteraceae bacterium
CATTATACTAAGGTAGAAAATAGCTGGGTAGGGCCAGATGGACAGAAGTGGGAGTATAATCCTCTTGAACCTATCGTCAATCCAGAGGCGGGCATGGTGACTGTTACTGGCACAGCCAAGCAGATCAGAAGAGTCAGTAAATACCTGACAGCACTGACCAAGCAGATCAAGTCACAGGTACTGATAGATGTGCAGATTCTCACGGTGACTTTCAGGAATAATCATACCACAGGTATAGACTGGAGTCAACTTTATGGGCTTCAAAACTTTACCATTGACTCACTCTCCCTTACCGAGAGAAATATCAACAAAATGGAGCATGACAAAGAAGGTATCAAAACATACGAATGGACAGCAGGAAGCCGAAAAAATGATGCTGCCGCTCTTCAGGTAAAACAGCATGCCACCGTGGGTGAAGTAGTAAAGTTCCTGAAAACACAAGGGGATGTCAAGTCACTGTCCAGTCCAAGAGTCATGACACTGAACAATCAACCGGCACTGATCAGTGTGGGCAAAGAGCTTTTTTATAAGTTGAAATCATCAGTGAAGACACAAGGGGGCGGTGCATCCTCAGGTGAAAAGATAGATTCCGTATTTGCCGGTATTCTTTTGGATATTACACCTGAAATTGATGACCGTGGAATGGTTACATTGAAGATCAACCCTTCTATCACAGATACTCTGAGCCCCATCAGTAATGGAGGCAGCAGAACAATGCCACCAGATCTTATAAGAAGGCAGGTTGCATCAGTCATCAAGGTGAAAGATGGTAATCATGCTATCTTGGGTGGGCTTATCTCAACCACTACTGGCACAGAGGTTCACAAGGTGCCACTACTCGGAGACATCCCTCTTTTAGAATATGCCTTTAAAAGTGAGTCTAAAACTGAAGAAACAGAGGAACTTGTGATTATTATTACACCCCATATTATCAAAAATAATCGTAATCTCTCACTGAAAGATCTTGGATATAGACGATTGCGATAATGAGCAGATATACACCGGCGAAAAATACTTTTGTAGACGAGATCAATTTAGAGGAATATATTGATCTCGAAAGCAACAAGATCAGTTATGATCAATTGCTCCACAGTCTTGATAAATCCCTTAAAATGGTGCTTATATTCGGTCGTCCCGGTACAGGAAAGAG
>JALWVW010000260.1 GCA_027079365.1 Campylobacteraceae bacterium
CTGTGGCATGATCCCCTCATTGGCATCGACGACGACCAGCGAAGCATCAAATCCAAAGGCGCCTGCGATCATGTTTTTGATCAGTCTCTCGTGTCCGGGTACATCGATAAAGGCGATGTTGGTCTCCCCGTTTTGGAGATTACAAAAGCTCAGATCGATGGTGATCCCACGCTTTTGCTCCTCTGCGAGTGTATCCCCCTCAAAACCAGTCAACGCCGTGATGAGTGCGGTTTTGCCATGGTCGACATGCCCTGCGGTACCTACAATGATATCTCTCATACGAGCAGCTCCTTTGCCACAGTGATGATAGCAGGTTCATGTCTGGCTTCTAGTGCTCTGAGATCGATGAGGAAACGATCCCTGTCGATCCGTCCGATGATGTCCCTCTGTCTGAAGGCACGCTCCAGCTTGGTCGCTTTGCCGTGCAGATGCAGGGCAATCGTAGGAAACTCCCGATTGGGCAGGGTGCCACCACCCATGAAAGTCACCGTCTCAATCACTTCACAGCGTGCTGCGCCGATGCTCTGCCTCATCGCCTCTGCTCTGCTTCTAAGTTCCTCAATATCGGTAAAGAGAAGCTTGAGTGTAGGGATCAGGTCGTAACGCTGCTCCAGATAGGCCTTGATGCTCTCTTCTAAGATACTCAGTGTTACTTTGTCCACGCGGAGCATCCGTAGGAGTTGGTTCTTTTTTAGCTTGTTGATAAGCTCCTTGCGTCCTGTGATGATCCCCGCCTGCACAGAGCCAAAGAGCTTATCCCCACTAAAGCTGATGAGCGCGGGGTTGTCTTCGAGTACCTTGGCGATAGGGAGTTCTACGGAGCTCAGATTATAAGGCAGCTCCGGGATATAGCCACTGCCTAGATCATAGTAGTCGATCAGTCCATGCTTTTGGGCGAGGGCTTGGATGTCACCATAGGCTGTCTCCGAGCTAAACCCTTCGATGGTAAAGTTGGAACGGTGGACTTTCATCAGCAGGGCGGTGTTGTCATTGATGGCGTTGGCGTAGTCAGAGGCTTTGGTCTTATTGGTAGCTCCCACTTCATGCAGCACTGCGCCTGACTGACTCATCACCTCAGGGATGCGAAAGCTCCCCCCGATCTCCACCAGTTCCCCCCGGCTCACGACCGCTTCTTTGCCCTTGGCAAAGGTGTTGAGAACGAGAAAGACCGCTGAAGCGTTGTTGTTGACCACCAGCACATCCTCGACACCCAGTAGGGCAGTTAAGTGTTTACTGACATGCTCGTAGCGTTCGCCCCTGCATCCTTTGTCCTGGTTATACTCAAGGTTGGAGTAGTTGCAGATGACCTTGGAGGCATTTTCCAGGATACGAGGATCGATGAGACTACGCCCCATATTGGTATGAAGGATCACTCCGGTGGCATTGATAAGAGGCTTGAGCGAGGGAGAGAGTAGGGTATGGTAGGCATTGAGTACACTATTGACCAGATCCTCTTCGCTAAATGTCTCTATCTCTTTGGCCAATATTTTCTCTCTCAGTGCCTTGATCTGTTGTTGTGCAATGTGTGTGATGAGTGAGGGGCTGAGCGTTTGAAAGGCTTCGTGGGTAATGAATTTGTCAATTTTTGGGAGGTTTCTGAGTGCTTGCATAGGATTCCTTTTGTATTAGACGCACGGTCTATGGGAGTTTGTGGGTATTATCTGTTGTTTATATTATAGCAGGTTTAGTTGAAGTATAAAAAGAAAGGTACTCCCGGGGAGGCCGGGAGACTGTACTAGAAGTTGTATGTCAGCTGGAAGCTGGCACTGACTTCAGAGTGATCATTAGCGATTTGGAACCCTGTACCGCTATTAAATGTATTGGACGATTTTGTTGCATACACAACAGCGAGATCCAGTACCAACTGATCAGAGAATCGGTAGCTTCCACCGACAGTATAGTGATCTTCTGCTGTTGCAGGAAAGCCAAGCAGGTTGAAGACATTTTTAAATGCATTTCCCGGTATAGTCATATCCAACTCTTGTACTGGTGAGGTAGCGTGATTGTACCCCAGTCTGAAAGCCCAATTGGCTGCTGCATATTCATACCCTACTGCAAAGATATCCTGATCTTCCCAACCAAAAAAGTCATACCCGGCAGCATCAGACCATGCGATACGTTTATAGTCGATAGCTACAGAGTGTGGGCCCGAAGTATAGGCCATACCAATTCCGTACTCAGCAGGCTGATCCAGATGGTCGTCGACTACCACTCCCATAGTATTCATAACAGCCTGGCTGATTTGGCCTTTGTATGTCATTTTTACCTGGGATTTATATACTGCACCAAGTTTGAGTCCATTGCCGACATCATAGGTCAGTCCGACGCTGGCACCGAAACCAAAATCATCAGAGACACCATTTCCGGTTTTTGGTATGCCGATACCTGTGCCATCAAAAGCAATATCCAGAGAGCCATACTGTACAATAGGTGCTATAGCGATACTGAACCCAGAAGTTTTATAAGCAACAGGTACAGCAAACTGCATAAGTTGAAGCTGCGTACGCATTTTCATGAGCTGTGGTGTTCCTTTGAAATCCACACCCATGCCGGCAGTTCCCCACATTCCAGTACCGATGTACCATCCGTTACCAAAACTATGTGCCAAAGATACTTCAGGGATGAGACTGATATCCGCATCACTTTTTACTTTACCGCTTCCCATCATGTTAGTTTCGATAGTAGGCATAAAGACAGTGGCACCAAAAGAAATTTCATCTGATTTTACATCGGTGATCAATGCAGGGTTAAGGAGAGAAGATTCTGCCCCCTGGCTAAATGCAATACCTGCACCACCCATACCTCTTGTTTTGACTCCCACACCAATCAGTGTATCACCGTTGGTGGCGTAGGCTGCCGAAGAGCCCAAGACCATAGATGCAAGAATGCCTCTGACTAATATTTTTTGTAACATGTTTACCTCTTTGTTGTTGGTTTAATGCACTTATAGTATCAGACGCAGACTAAAGAAATGATTAACAAATGATTAATAGTATAAATTTTATATAAAAATATTTTTATGATGTAATAATGTAACAAGATAAATTTAACTTATGTGTTTAGTGAGAAATTTTGATGCTTTCTGGAAATATTTATACTTCGAGGTGCTACATGAAAGTATAAAAAATAGATACAAAGGAGAAGGCATATTAATGGTGCGGATAAGAGGACTCGAACCTCCACGGGCTTGCGCCCACTAGAACCTGAATCTAGCGCGTCTACCAATTCCGCCACATCCGCTTGTGGAGCAGAATTATAGCCAATTTTACTTTTTGAATTCTTAAAGAATGTTCTGCAATCTTTCTAGATATTCTCCTCAGTGCAGTTTTATCCATTCTCTGATAAAATTTCTCTATTGCAACATGCTCAAGGGTTGAGCCGACATAGATGTTACAGCATACTTCTTTATGTACACTTCCCATGTCTTCCATTTTTTTGCAAATTTAATACTATTGGAGATTTATGATGAAAAAAGCAGTGCTTTTGGGTATCGGCGCGGTGCTCTGTATAGCTACGACAACGCAGGCAGCCAAGAGTGTACGCACTTTTGAAGTGAAGTATGACTTTGATATCAAGTATGACCAGAAGCAATACGGAGTACAGCTCTGGAATCCTATGCCTTTGCAAAACAGCTACCAGAAGGTACGCAAACTAAGCTTCGATGGCAACTATGACCATGCAGAACTTAATAGCAACAACGCCTATGATGCAGAAGCGCTGTATATCAAGTGGGGCAAAAGTGAGCGCCCTAAAAAGATGCATGTCACCCTGCTGGTCGAGACCAGAGAGAGAAGCGTACCGGTAGAGGAGATCGCCAAGGCCAGCGCACAAAACCTGCCGTTGCCAAGTTCGGTCGTGCAGTACCTGGCACCTACAGCTCATATCCCCACAGATGGCATCATCAAAGGACTGGCTGCACGGATCACTCAGGGCAAAACAGACCGCTTCGAGAAGGTCAAAGCGATCTACTATTGGGCCACTTCACATACCTTTAGAGACAGCAAAGTGATCGGTTGCGGTACAGGAGATGTCAACAAGATGGTGACACAAAAGCAGGTCGAAGATGCCTATCAGAATGGCTACTATGGTGGCAAGTGTACTGACCTGAGCTCTCTGTTTACTGCACTGGTGCGGGCTGTGGGTGTGCCTGCCAGAGAGGTCTTTGGTATCAGACTGGGCAAGAGCCATTTCTCCAAAGCGCTGGGCAAGAGTGATGAGCAGGGGCTGGCAACCATCTCTACCTGGCAGCACTGTCGGGCGGAGTACTATATCCCCGGTGCCGGTTGGATACCGACCGATCCGGCAGACATCACCAAGCTGATGCTGGTGGAGGGGCTCAAATATGATGACCCCAAAGTCAAAACACTTACAGAGAAATATCTGCACAGTTGGGAGATGAACTGGATGGGCTTCAATACCGGTAGAGACTTTGTCCT
>JALWVW010000261.1 GCA_027079365.1 Campylobacteraceae bacterium
ACACCGCAGCTCTGGGCATGTTTGGCGATATCGATCGCTTCATGGGTGGCATTGGAGCCAGCACCAGCAAGTACCTTTGCACTACTGTCCTTGCAGACCTCTACGGCGATTTCGATACAACGCTTATGCTCATCATGGCTGAGTGTGGCACTCTCCCCTGTGGTACCTACAGGGCAGACGGCATCGATACCGTGGTCTATCTGTCTCTGGATGAGGCTGGCATAGGTTGCTTCATCGAGCTTCCCGTTGCGTAGTGGTGTGATCAGTGCCGTGGTGGCACCTGTAATATAGTTACTCATTATTCTTCCTAAGTATCACTGTGGTGGCTTTGCTGTTATCAAAGTATCTGTTAGCAACAGTACGGATAACTTCTGGCGTTATTTTATCCAAATTTTCTTCATACTCAAGCAGTGGTGTCAGGTCACCTCGAATTAGATACCCACCATAGAGGTCACTGAGTGATGAAGAGCTCTCCAGGGTATGGATGAAGTCCAATTTGGTATTGATCTTGACCTTGTCGAGTTCTGCTTGTGAGACAGTACTGTTTTTGATCCGTTCGATCTGCTCCAGCAGGGCAGTTTCGAGTTGTTCTGCTTCTATACCAGGATTTGCAACGGCTAGAAATAGAAAGACGCCTGGATCGGTCAGTTCCATGTTGTAGCCGTAGACCTGGTTGGCAATGCGTTGTTTGCTGACGAGCTCTTGTGGAAGCCAGCCACTCTTGCCTGCGCTGAGAAGCTCGGAGATGGCAGAGAGAGCGACTTGATCCTCATGGGAGAAGTCGGGGATACTGTAGGTGATAGCAATGGTTTCTGCTTCGTTGTTCTCACGATGGAGTTCGATCCGCTTGGATCCGTCTACTGCGGGCTCCCTGGGGATATTGGTTTCTATCAGTGAGCAGCTATTTTTTGTCTGAGGATTTTTTATGCTGCCAAACTGTTTCTCTGCTTCTGCGAAAACAGTCTGAGGGTCAATATCGCCAGAGACGATCAGCACTGCGTTGTCAGGACGGTAGAATCGTGTATGGAACTCTCTGATGTCCTCGATGTTCCAGCTGAGGATATCCTCCATGAATCCGATAGGTGTCCAGTGGTAGCTATGGCCCACATAATGGGTATTGAAGAGGCGAAAATAGAGATAGCCGA
>JALWVW010000262.1 GCA_027079365.1 Campylobacteraceae bacterium
GGTTTCAGAAAAGTAGCTGACTCTATGATTGATGAAGGTGCTATTTGATGAAGAAGATAGGCGAGCGATAGAGGAGCAAAAGCATAGTATTTCTGATATAATACTGACAAAGAATTATCTGCGTATTTCTCTTTTATGAATACTGCACGATCTTTCTGGCTCGGAGATTTCTATGGTATCTCCGGGTTCTAAGATGGGTAGATATATCTGTGGAGGAAAGTACACTAAAGTATGATGAAAATTATTATAGCAGGTGCGGGGAAAGTAGGTTTTGAGCTGGCAAGGTCACTTTCTGGTGATCATCAGGTTACAGTAATAGACCAGAATGCGGAAGCATTGGATAGACTTCAAGAGCTGATAGATATCTTTCCTATGCATGGTAATATCGAAAACCCACTGACTTATGCAGCACTTTTGGATACGGAAGTGGATGTCTTTATTGCCGTGAGTGACAGTGATGAGGCCAATCTGATCTCTACTCTGTTGATCGATGATCATATCAGAGTAGAGAAGAAGATTATTCGCCTGCGTAACAGTTATTTCACAGAGAGTCAGACACTCTCCAGTTTTGGTAGCCTTGAACGGGTCTTTCCCTTTCAGTTGGCTGCCGAGAAGATTCGCGCACTATTGAAGCACCCCGAAGCCAACAACGTAAAAAATTTCTCGAGAGCACGGAGCCAACTGGTCTCGATCAAGGTGGACAACCCAAAGCACGAAGAGAAGCAGGTAGCACTGTTTGAGAATGAAAGAATCAAAATCGTAGGAATTGAGAGAGACAAACAGTTTTTCGTACCGGGCAAAGAGGCGTTGATCAGGCATAATGACCTGCTCTATTTCCTCGGAGATGGTACGGTACTTGAAAACCTGTATGGCGAACTTGATCTGCATATGCCCGACAGGATCAAGAATGCCGTTATCTTTGGTGCTAAAACATTGGGCATAGAGATCGCTAAAGTACTGATTGATGAAGGGGTCAATGTCAAACTGGTAGAAAAAGATATCACCCACTGTAAGCATGCCTCGGAGATACTGCAGGAGAAAGCACTAATCATCAACAGCAGCTATGACGAAGGTATCCTATACGAAGAAGAGAATTTGGTCAATGCAGATATGGTGATCATGGCTGGCCCTCAAGATGAGTCCAATATTATCCGTGCGCTTCAGGCCCAAGAGTATGATATCCCCAAAGTAGTGGCGATCAACAATGACCCAAAATATTATGCCCTGATGCATCAGTTGGGAATTATCGTCGCTAGAGGACCACGCATCAGTGCTTATTATACGATACTGGAGAGCCTCTCGGCTCAAGGAACGATAGAGACAAAGCATTTTTGTGGAGGAAAAGGTATCTTGCTGCACAGAAAGATCAGATCCTTGTGTTCTTTGATCGGTCAATCGATTGGGAAAGTATACCAAGACAATGGTATCTTGCTGATCGAGCATCAGGGTGACCTATCCGAAGCTACTCCAGAAACAATACTAAATGAAGAGGATACGCTGTTTCTGGTCACAGCTATAGAGAGAGAAAAAGAGGCCTATCAGTGGATCTCCTCGCTTTAAAAAATAGTATCAAAGTGATTGCTTTGATCGGGATGTTCCTTTCTGTATTTTTCGCTTTGCCTCTTTTCGTAGGTATCTTTCTCAATGAGAATACGAATGCATTCATGCTTTTCGATCTTGGACTGTTTGTGGTTTGCCTCATGCTTTTTATCGCTCTTTTGCAGCATCAGGTGAAAATGAGGATCAAGGATGCGATCCTGACGGTCAACCTTATCTGGGTACTGTTGGGTGTGCTGGGCGCGATACCACTGATGCTCTCTACCCATATAGGTTTCGTGGATGGTTTTTTTGAATCAGTGAGCGGATTTACCACAACGGGAGCCACCATCTATGGGGATATCGAGGATCTACCCAAGCATATTTTACTTTTGCGCAGTCTGATGCATTGGCTGGGCGGCATGGGGATTATTGTCCTGGGTGTAGGACTACTGTCTCTCATCAATCCTACGGGATCTATGGCACTTTTCAAGGCGGAGTCTACCGGGACAAAACTGGATAAAATGAGCGCGAAGATTAAAGACACCGCAGTCAAGATATGGGCAGTGTATCTTCTCTTGACGGTGATTGATATGCTGCTTCTGTGGGTAGAGGGGATGAGCCTGTTTGATGCACTCAATCATGCTTTTTCTACGATGTCTACAGGAGGGTTTTCTACAAAAAACAGTTCGATGGCATTTTGGAAAGACTCACCTCTGATTCTCTGGACGACCACACTCTTTATGTTGTTGGCAGGTATCAATTTCCTGGCACACATCAAGCTGCTCAGAGGTAATTTTTCAGGATACAAAACCGAAGAGACCAAGTGGTACTTCATTGTTTTTCTGCTGTTGAGTGTCGGATTGACCTATGCACACTATACACAAGGGGAGGATGGGCTGTTTGAGAGTATGACGCATGCTTTCTTCACCATCTCCTCTATCTTGACAACCACAGGATTTGTCTCTGTTAATTATGAGCTTTGGGGTACAGTGGCGACGGTACTTATTTTATTGGCTATGCTGGTAGGTGGAAATGCTGGTTCGACTGCCGGAGGGTTTAAGGTCAGCCGCTATGTGGTATTGCTGAAAAATATGATGTTTCAGGTGCGTCGTCTCCTACACCCTAAAGCCGTTACTTCACTGTATGTGGATGGCAACCGTATCACTTATGACACACTGGGGGTGATTACCGGATTTGCTTTCTTGTTTATTGTGAGTAATCTGATCCTGACTGCCTATCTTTATGCACAGGGGTATGACCTGATGACCTCGTTGAGCGCGGCTATTGCCATGATCGGCAATATCGGTCCGGGATTTTCAAAAGTAGGTGCAGTTGAAAATTATCATTTTTTCACAGATACTGAGAAGCTGGTGATGTCCTTTTTTATGATACTGGGCCGTCTGGAATTCTATACAGTGATGATGCTCTTCTCCCGAAGCTTCTGGAGAAAGTTTTAGTCTGGAGTATGTAGGGAGCTTCCAGACCCATACAAAGGTATTGTGCCAAGGGTATTCACGGGAAACTGATGAGTTACTTTAATTTCTCTTTCAAAAAATATTAGACAGGATGTGTCTTGGCATGTTGTTCTCTCGCAGCCTGATTGTATTCGATATAGATCTTGCTGGTGGTGAAGAGGAAGGTCGTGATCGCGGGACCGATGATTGCTCCCCAGAACCCATAGCTGGTCATGCCTGCCAGGATAGAGAAGAAGATAATCATCTCGCCGATACTGGTGCTATTGTGCAGGAGATCCTCTTTGATCACCTTGATGATGATAGGCTTGATAAAGGTGTCTGCAACAATAGAGATCATAATCACTGCATAGAGAACAATAGCGATGGCTGCACTGGAGCTAATCTCACTCCAGCTAAAGAGGGCGAGGGGTACCCAGAGTAGGGCTCCTCCTACAATAGGGATGAGTGACGCAAAACCATAGAGCACTCCAAATAACAGTCCATTGAAGCCGAAATAACTGATAAAAAACCCAAACAGCAATCCTTCAAAAATCGCTGTCACAATAATAGAGTAGAAGACCACCTCCATGGTAGAAGAGACCTCATTGAGCATCTGTGTACTCTTTTCTCTTGAGACAGGGATGAGTGCCTTGAGAAGGTCAAAGAATCGGTCACTGTAATAGTTGATCGCTGCATAAAAAACAATGACAAGTACCACATCTTTGAGAAATCCCAGTCCGACACTGCCCCACTTGGTCAGGTAGAGTGAGATATCTCTCAGGTAGGGGGTGATCTCTTCGGCTTTAAGGTATTCGTTGGCGAGGTCGCTGAGGTAGGGTACATCTTTGACCAACTCTTTGGCTTTGGCAACGATTAGCCGGATGGTCTCTTGATCCAACTGACTCAAATAGCCTACGCCGGAAGTCGCGGCATAGACAATGGGTGCCAAAATAAGCATGATCAGCAGGACGACCATGATCAGTGTCGCCAGTTTTCCAGAGTGGAATTTCTGCACAAAGTAGTGTGTAAGGTTGAAGGTAGCCATGACCATCAATGCCGCTACAGTAATTGGCAGCAGAAAGGGTGCATAGATGGAGTAGGCTGCAAGGAGTGCGATGGCAAATAATATCAACACGATAGGAGAGGTTTTATTCAAAAAGCCCTCCTTTGTCTGCTTCTTCTGGTGGGGTGAGGCGAAAGAGAGTATAGGTCTTGGCTGTGGCGATTCTCCCTCGTGCGGTACGCTCAATATAGCCATTGGCGATCAGGTAGGGTTCAAGTACATCCTCTATCGTACCCTCGTCCTCGCTTAGCGCTGCACCGATCGTGCTGAGCCCCATAGGTTTGCCTTTGGCAGTGATCAAAAGCTCTAGCAGTTGGATATCTTGCTCATCAAAGCCGATATCATTAACACCCAGTTCGTCCAGGG
>JALWVW010000263.1 GCA_027079365.1 Campylobacteraceae bacterium
ACGGTGTCCACCATTGAAGCGATCGATAAGATCAATATCATCGGAGGTATAGCGTCCCTGACTATAAATTTGGACGCAACATCCACCCGAGAGCACCGTCTCGATACCCTTTTGATTCAGTGCTGTGTAGACATACGCTGCCAGCTCCTCCATACTCATCTCACCGACCTGTTTCACAATGGCTTCCCTTTACGACGAGGTCGTTTGCGGCGCATAGTGAGGCGTTCTTGCTCTTCTGGGGAGTAGTAGCTACGGGCTTTTTCGAGTAGAGCGGTCAACTCTTCGCGGAAAGGGTAGCGAGGATTGAAGCTAAACAGGCGTGTGCGCCCTGCCGTCTGACTCACCAGCACCCCAGCCAGCTCCAATCGCTCCAGCTGTTTCTGGATCGGATCGACGCTACTGTCATAAAAGTCAGCGATCTCTTTGGCATACCCCTGCGCGTTGGCAAGAATGAATTGCAACACCCGTTCACGGTTTTTCGAACCAAACAGATCAGAGAGCATTTGTACCTCCTTTATAGTTTATATCTTTTCAATTGTCAAGTTTAATATTCCTTACAAGAAAAGTAGGCACTTATGCAAAAAACTAAAGTATGAATTCTCATCGGGGAGAGACTGTGAAAGAACGTATGGAAGTGGAGAGTTTACTCCCACAAAAAGTGTGCTTACATACTTTTTACATTAAAAATATACATTTTCTTTGCATATTTGGAGGGAGTAAACTCTCCACTTCCGAAACCCATGAGTTCTTGCACAATCTAGGAACGATGGGAACTATAAAAGTAGTAAAGAGCTGTTATAAACACCTCTGAAATTATTTACTCAACATCTCTTTCTCAAATTCACTAAAGAGCCATACTTTTGCTCCACGGTCTTTGAAATACTCGATCTCTCTTTGCACGCCACCGCTCTCTTTCCAGCCATCAAGTTCTAGTACGATAATCTCATCACACTTATCCATAAACACTTTGTCAATCGGTGCCCAGTCTATTTTTGCTCCAGACATATGCTTGGTAGCAGAGAGGTTCATAGGGTGAGAAATGGTGATTTGGCTGTAGACAGGAAATCCCGCCAGTGACATTTTTGTAGCGGCTAGTGTACAGGCATCAAAACGCGCCTCAACGATGCTTTGGTCTGGATGC
>JALWVW010000264.1 GCA_027079365.1 Campylobacteraceae bacterium
TTTGGATCGGAGTTACCATAAATCTGTGTTAGCATGATAAAGTCGATAGGTTTGTTATTTCTAGTAGTTGGTCCATGTTGATAACCAACTACTTTTCCATCCACTTTCCACAAAGCCCTACCATCTTCACCCGCACTCCAATGCCAGTAAAATTCTGTTGAAAACCACTTATCCAAGGGAACTGGGATATGTCTATTTTCAATCTTCCAAATAGGGTCTACAGAAGCATTTCTATCTCCCTGCCAAGTCCAGTAGGGAATACCATCTGCATCCGTATCCACATAAGATATAAGTCTAAATCCAGTACCCTTGGCATAGTCTTTACTCTTCCACTCAAAAAAAGTCCGCCATCTGTCATGAATCTTCCTAGTGATGCTAGCACTATCTAGTTTTATCCAGTACTTGATATGCAGATCTTGCCGTCCCTTGCCTTCTGGAATATAAACCTGATAAGGAGCTTGCGTAACCCCAGTGCTGTTATACTCGATCGAATACA
Organism: Campylobacteraceae bacterium; assembly: GCA_027079365.1. Classification (GTDB taxonomy): domain Bacteria; phylum Campylobacterota; class Campylobacteria; order Campylobacterales; family Sulfurovaceae; genus JAAXPZ01. The sequence goes on from JALWVW010000264.1 coordinate 497, forward strand.
AGACCTTTGTATCAATATCATGATGCCCCTTGGTTGTGCGTATATCAAGAAGTAAACTCTCAGCAGGATCACCTTCGCTGATATAGTGCAAGGCACTTCCATTCGAATCCCATAAGCTGATAGGCCACTCTCCACCCTCTATATTTCGGTAATAGCTCACAATACCATCTTTTATATCTCTTTCGTAGATATCTGTTATGCTAGCTTCTTCAAATCCCGATGAAAACAGAAGTGTTGCATTTGAATCTACGACTTGGCAACTATGTCTAAAGCTATCATCCAAGAGAGTTGGCAAGACTAGAGTCTGAAATCCTATAATAGAAGAATCCCGACACATTGTATCTCTTGCACCGTCGGTATTATCTACATATACCTGTTTATATTCGGCATTAAATATCGCTTTTTTCGCATAGATAAAGGGGTATGATTCATTGCATTCATTGTTAGAATGACACTGCTCATTTACTGCAAAGTCAAAATATGGTTCTAGCGTATCTATCTGATTTAAATCATTTTTAAGCCCGATACCCAAACCTCTCTTGTGTGCTTCATCTGCTAAAAAAAGATTATACTTTAGCTGCTCATCCGCTGTTAAATCAAATCCCGTGTCGTTATCATAACCATCGACATTATCAGCCTCCAC
>JALWVW010000265.1 GCA_027079365.1 Campylobacteraceae bacterium
CTGGCTACATATCCTGTCTGTTGTGGTTTTAGTCTCATGGTTACCCCTTATTCTGAATTATTTTCTTACAATCGTATCTTCACGCTCTGGGCTGGTGGAGATAATGCCCATCTTGGTACCTATCATTGCCTCAAGTGCTTCGATATAGGATTTGGCAGTCTCAGGTAGTGCATCAAAATCACGCACCCCCTCCGTCTTCTCCCAACCGGGGAAAGACTGATAGACTGCCGTAGCATCCTCCAAATCATACGGCACATAGTCGATCTGCTTGCCATCCACTTCATAGGCGACACAGACCTTGATCTCCTCAAAACCATCCAGCACATCCAGTTTCATCAGTGCTACCTGATCTGCCCCGTTGACCCTGACAGCATGGCGCATTGCTACAGCATCAAACCAGCCGCAGCGGCGAGGTCTGCCTGTAGTCGTGCCAAACTCATGACCATTCTTGCGTAACTTGTCTCCCTCATCTCCAAAGTCTTCACTAGGGAAAGGCCCATTGCCCACTCTAGTACAGTAGGCTTTGGCGATACCAGTCACCTTACCTATATCTTTGGGGCTAAGTCCCAGTCCTGCGCAGGCACCTGCACTGACTGTGTTGGAAGAAGTGACATAGGGATAGGTACCATGGTCGATATCGAGCATCGTGCCTTGTGCTCCTTCCAGAAGTACCTTTCTCTCTTCATCGAGAATTTTCCACATCATCTGTGTGGTATCAGTAATATAGGGAGCCAGTACTTTTTTATAGCCTTCGAGCTCTACCAGTAGAGATGCTTCACCCGGCAATGCCACGCCCATCGCATCAAAAACCCGCTGGTTTATCTCAAAAAAAGTCATAATCTTAGAGACCAGCTTTGGAGGATCAAGCAGCTCTCCGAGTCTATGTCCTACTCTGGCTACTTTGTCGCCATAAGCCGGTCCGATTCCCTTGCCTGTGGTACCGATGGCTTTGTCACCTTTCATGCGTTCTCGTGCTTGATCAATCAGGGCATGATACGGTAGCAACACATGGGCTTTGTCCGAGAGGAACAACCGTCCTTCCAGATCATCGAACTGCTCCATCTCCTTGATGAAATCTACAGGAGAAAGAACAACCCCATTACCGACGATATTTTTTGCATTGGGATTGAGTACCCCGGAAGGGATCAGATGCAGCGCATAGGTCTTCTCTCCGATCACAATCGTATGCCCAGCATTGTGGCCTCCTGCAAAACGACAGACATAGTCATGGGTCTGTGCCATATGGTCAACAATCTTTCCTTTTCCTTCATCTCCCCACTGGAGACCTACAATCAAATCTGCTTTATTAGGCATTGGTACCCTTTTGTATTAATTTTTCGACACAGGCATCAGTATAGATCGCAAATCCTGCAGCACGCACCTCATCTATCTCATAAATTCCACCGGTAGCAAAGAGGCTATTCTCCTCGAACATTCTAAACAACAAGGAGTCATAATAGCGCATCTGCGCATAGTAGAGCGGCGAGATGACAATCCTCTTATAGTCTATCTTAGCAGCAATCTGCTGTATCTTCTTTAGCTCATAGGCGATATCTTCAGGAAAGTCATACAGGTCACCGATATCCTCCACCTTATGGATGGTGATTAGCTTCTCTATCCACTCCAGTCCCGATGCCGTGATCGCTTCGATATGCATGCTCTTGATAGCATCTAGATCGATACCGTACTTCTCATTCAATAGTCTGGGAATAGCGATATTGGCAATCTGGAGGATCGGTGTGATCCGCTGGTGAGAGAGCAGCGTGATACTCGTCTGGCATGCTTCCTCAAAACTCCCCCCTATCAGCTCTGCACCGATCTGATGCTGCTCTGTCGTAGGAAAAGTAAAGATCGGCTGGATATAAAACCAACGCTTCGCATCACTACTGCGCCCCAGGCGCTTGGTCACGATACGCACCACATCTGCTGTGGAGTCCGCACGCAGACTCACCTCGTGGTTGGCAGCATCATTGAGTCTGACCAGTGGCTTCTTGCTCCCAAAACTCTCATGCTGATGATAAGAGAACAGTGGTGTAGAAATCTCTTGGTAGCCCTCTTTTTCCAAGAGCAGTGCTGAGCCATGCTCCATCATACGCTTGACCTTGGCGCTCTCCCCAAAATAGAGATGACTGCCGCTGGGGATCTCATGTGCAAAGATCATGCTGACTCTTTCGGCTGGAGCATATTTTTGAAATACTCCTCATTATACACACGGTTTGCTGTGCCATCATAGGCTCTGCGTCCCAGCTTGGCCAGTGCCAACTCTACGGCATTGACCACCCAGACAGATTCATACGATTCGATAAAGCCCATCTGATTGATACGGAAGATCTTGCCTTTGAGGTGATCCTGTCCACCGGCCACATTGACACCAAAGTCCTCTTTGAGAATCGCCCTGATCTCTGAGGCTTGCGCATCGTCAATCGTAGTCATTGATTTGGCTGGAGTGTGAGGATAGCTGTGCAGCCCGATCGCTTCGAGTGCAAAACGTGTCGCCTTGGCACGGCGCGCGGTATCACAATAGAGCTTGCCGAAGCCAAAGGTATCGATCTGCTTCAGTACCTCCAACAGCCCTATCACCAAGGTCGTAGCCGCAGTATAGGCTGTGGTGTTCTGTCGCTGTTTTTTGATCTCAGAAGCAAGGTTGAGATAGTAGCCTCTGCCTTCACCTGTCTTCTCGATCGCAGCATGGCTCAAACCCAGTATCGCCAAACCTGGAGGCAGCATCAGTGCCTTTTGGCTGCCTGCGATGAGGCAGTCGATGTGTGCCACATCGATACGCTCTACCCCTACGGCTGTGATCCCATCTGCGATCACCATGATCTCAGGATTGATCGCTTTAACCGCTGCAGCGATCTCCTCTACAGGATGACGCAACCCACCTGCGGACTCAGAGATCTGGATCGCGATAGCATCGATATGCGGATTGGCCTTCACCGCAGAGACTACCTCTTCGACAGAAGCTGGCGTATCCCATGCATTTCTGACCTCCATCGTAGTCAGACCATGTGCTTTGGCGATCTTGCCAAAGCGCTCGCCGAACTTTCCAGAGTTGACAAACAGCAGCGTATCATGACAGAGATTCGTCACAGCAGCCTCCATCGCACCCGTTCCTGTACTCGCAAGCATAACGACTTCATCGGTAGCCATCAGTTTAAACAGCAGCGCTCTGGTCTCTTCAAAGATCGCTTCAAACTCTGGAGTACGGTGGTGAATAGTAGGTTCTGCCATAGCCAGTCTCACAGACTCCGGCACGGGGGTAGGTCCTGGGGTAAAAAGTAGCATAGTTATCCTCGCAATCGCCGTCTCGGCGACGGCGTAGTTGATGGGATTATAGCAAAATGGAGGTTAGTTTTGGGTGAAACGAAGGGCTTACAGTGTCACCATATCTCTATCGACTTACCATAAGCCCATAAATACGCTTCAACAGCACCCCATAAGATTCAATATGTGAGAAAATATCATTTGCCAATGCTTCATGGTAGGTATGGGTTGCTAAGTTTCTATCATCCACCATCTGTAGAAGTAGTGAAATTTCCTCTTCGTTCAAATACCCTACAGAAAAAAACTCACGCATACATGCCTTGGGTGAACGACACTCCAAACCATCATGTTCCAATAAGAACTGCTTGATACTCTTCCAAGCTATCTCTAAAGTAAACTCAAATCGTTGGATAGTAGAATCTCTAAAAAATGCATACTCTTCTTGTTTTTTGTATGTGTTTGTTTTGCTGATTGCCTCTTCAAGTCTAGAGAGTGCATTGTCAAAATCTTTAAGTTTTTTATCTAGTGCCACGCTACCCCCTCTTTTTGAATAATATCTTTGAGATAAGAAGCTTTAGAGAGGTCAACCAAGTCTATTTTGTACGGCACAAGAGACTCTTCCAATACAAAACGCGCATGAGAGAGTCGTGAGCCAAGTGCATCTCCATCAATAGCGATATCAATATCAGAATGCATACTCTCTTCCCCTCTGGCACGCGAGCCGAAGAGATATATTTTCTCATGAGGAAACTGTGCTACCAAAAAATCTTTTACTTCTTGTATCGTTTTCATGATTAGATTATAGCATAACTCTAATCTAGCATAATAGTCTGCTGTCCGATCTCCTTGTAGCGCGCATAATAGTGCTCTACAAACTCTTTTATTTTCTCATCTTTTGGCAGGTAGATACCCTCACTCTTCAGAGCATATTGTTCTAAATATTCACTCGCATCTACTTTTTTGAGATAGGTTTCGGCTAGGTTTTTATAGGCAGAGATATAGGCTTCTTTCATCGCATCATACCTAGAGTAGTCTATCTTTATCTCTCCGTCATAGGTGATGACACCTGAGCCAAACAGTATGTCTAGATGTATCAACCCCTCACAGTAGTAAGGCAAGACCTCACCCACTTCACGCCA
>JALWVW010000266.1 GCA_027079365.1 Campylobacteraceae bacterium
GTAGGGTAGTCAAAGGGGTGAACTTTGTGGGGCTTAGAGATGCTGGCGACCCCGTAGAGGTGGCTAAGCGCTACAATGAAGAGGGTGCTGACGAGATCACTTTTTTGGATATTGGCGCCAGCCATGAGGGTAGAGATACGATTGTAGATGTAGTAAGAGAGGTAGCCAAGGAGGTGTTTATCCCTCTGACCGTAGGTGGTGGTATCCGAAAACTGGATGATATCTATAGGCTTCTGGACGCAGGCTGTGACAAGGTAAGCATCAACTCTGCAGCGATTAAAAATCCGGAGTTTATTACAGAGGCGGCACAACGCTTTGGTTCGCAGTGTATCGTCGTAGCGATTGATGCCAAACGAGTGGCTGAGGGGGAATGGCATATCTTTACTCACGGGGGTCGCAACGATACGGGTATTGACGCGATAGCATGGGCAAAAGAAGCCTATGAGCGAGGTGCAGGAGAGCTATTGGTCACTTCTATGGATGCAGACGGTACCAAAGCTGGATTTGACAATGAACTCAACCGAAAGATAGGGGAAGTAGCCCCTATTCCGATCATTGCGAGTGGCGGTGCAGGCATGATGCAGCATATCGAAGAGGCCTTTACCATAGGGCACTCTGATGCAGCATTGGCTGCTTCGATCTTTCACTTCAAGGAGATTGATATCATGGATCTCAAACGATATCTCAAAGCACAAAATATTCCCGTGAGGCTATAGGGATGATCATCTGTGCTGGAGAGAGCGAGCAGTTTGATTTTGCCATACCCGTCGGGATTGGACTGGTAGATGCTACGATCAATCTCACCCGAATCTGTCTAGAACAAAATCCAAATGAGATATGCTTTGTTGGATCAGCAGGCAGCTACGGGGCGCACCAGATTTTTGATATCGTAGAGACAGAGTGTGCTTGCAATGTAGAAAATAGCTCTTTACAGGGGCAGAGCTATTCCCCAATTGCAACGAATGTTTCACATGAAACATCACTCTGTGAGGTAATGGTGAACTCTTCAAACTATATTACTACCGAAGAAAGGCTAGGGCATATCTATTTAGAAAAAAATATCCATTTGGAAAATATGGAGTTTTATGCCATTATGAAAGTAGCCAAAGCATTTGGTATTTCTGCTAAGGGGATATTGATAGTGACTAACTACTGCAACGAAAATGCACATAGAGACTTTATAAATAACCATAAAGAGGCGATGGAGAGATTGACAAGATATATTGAAAATACGCTTGCCTGATTTTGGGCAACCACAAGGGCTTGTCCCTACAAATTTTGCGAATGTAGAGGTGCTCCTTGTGGGTACCTTTTTACAATGAAAGAGAAAAAATGAAAAAAATACTACAAGACTATACAAAAGAAGAACTGGCTGAGATCATCAAGCCAGCTTTCCGTGCCAAGCAGGTCTACTCCTGGGTCTACCATAAGTATGTAGACTCATTTGAGCAGATGAAGAATCTGCCACAAGCCATGAGAGAAGAGCTTGATGAAGCGTTTACGCTTACGCCACTGATGATGCTGACTGTTCAGGACAGTGTCGATGGCAGTCGCAAATATCTCTTTGAGCTCCACGATGGCCATACTGTCGAAGTAGTACTGCTGCTGATGCGAGACAAAGAGTATCATGAAGATGGCTCTGTAAAGCATCAGGAGCGCTATACGGTCTGTATCTCCTCTCAGGTGGGGTGCAAGGTAGGGTGCGCCTTTTGTTTGACTGCAAAGGGTGGATTCATGCGTGATTTGACTGCTGGAGAGATCGTAGAGCAGGTACGACAGATCAAGATGGATAATGGCATCGATGCCAACCGTCGTGTCAACCTCGTTTTTATGGGAATGGGAGAGCCACTTGACAACCTAGATGCTGTAGCAAAATCGGTAAAGATTTTTGCGGACCAGGATGGTATGGCGATCGCGACACATAGGCAGACGATCTCTACTTCAGGACTGAGTGCCAAGATCAAGAGGCTTGGAGAGATGGATCTGGGCATTAACCTGGCGATCTCGCTGCACGCCGTGGATGATGCGCTGAGAGAGCAGCTGATGCCTATCAATAAAGCCTATAATATCCAGTCGATCATCGATGCAGTCAAGGCCTTCCCTGTCAATAGCAGAAAGCGTGTGATGTTTGAGTATCTTGTCATTAAAGATGTCAATGATGATATCTCTGCTGCCAAGAAGCTGCTCAGTCTACTAGATGGTATCAAGGCTAAAGTAAACTTGATCTATTTTAACCCTTATGGGGGCACTGAGTTTAGGCGACCCGAAGAGAAAGATATGGTTGAGTTTCAAGAGTATCTGGTCAAGCGTGGGCTTCTTTGTACCATCAGAGAATCTAAAGGCCTGGATATCTCTGCTGCCTGTGGACAACTGAGAGAGCAGGAGAAAGGAGAAGCAGTATGACGACAATGGATGCTGTACTTTATACAATCATTATAGGTGTGGTAGTTGTAGGTGTGATTGGTTTTATTATCGCAGTAAGGAGTGAGGATTAAGCCAATGTTTCATGTGAAACATTGGCTTGACTTATTGAATTTACGCTTTTCTTTTGAATAGATCTTCCCTGTCTCTTTCTCAAAATCTATTTTACTCTCGATAAAATAGTTCGCCTCATAGCTAAATGTCAGTGTATGTGCGTGGAGCATAAGCCTGCTGGCACCAGTCTCTACCAATCTATTTTCTATGCTAAGTTTGCCCTCTAGATAGGCATCACTTGCAGCAAAAGAAGTACCATATATTGGGTCACCTAGGATAGGATGTTTCATGTGAAACAGATGTACTCTGATCTGGTGTGTCCGTCCGGTAATGGGATAACAGGCTACCAAAGTGGCATCCAGCGCAGCATCATAGGTGAGGGGGATAAAGTCTGTATGGGCAGACTTGCCTTTTGGGGCTACGACAACTTTGTGCTTGCACTGGCTGTAGTCATTGCGTTTTCGTAGAGGTGCATCTACAGCAAAGGGCTCTGTGAGCTTTCCGTCCACCCAAGCCAGATAGCTTTTGCGTATAGTTTTGATCTCAAAAGCATTTTTCAAAAAGCGTTCTGCTTTTTTATGCTTGCTTGCCAAGAGTAGTCCTGATGTCTCCATGTCGATGCGGTGTACGGCATTGGCATGGTCTCCTGCGATAGTGCGTATCTCATCAAGCATTGAGTACTCTGTTGCCATGGTATTGGGGTGCACCAGTATGCCTGAGGGTTTTTCAAATACCATGAAGCTAGGGGTTTGAAAAAGAGTAGTTTCACCTCTAGATTTAGGTGAGAAATAGACCATTTCTATATCTCCACTGATAACCTCTCCTGAGTTGGCAAGCGAGATACCGTCGATGAGGAGTCTGCCTTTGCCTATGAGCCTTTGGGCTTGCCCCTGCGTATAGCCAAAATGAGCCATCACAAAGAGAAAGGCAGGGGTAGGGGTAGCGACAGTGTACTTCTCTTTGACAAATGGCATTTTCACCCCTTCATAACCGCATTTTGGATAGAATTATACCAAAATAATAAACGGCAAGGATGATAGATGATAGAGAGATACTCAAGACCCGAGATGGCACAGCATTGGACCATGCAGGCAAAGTACCAAGCATGGTTGGATGTAGAGATCGCTGTGGTCAAGGCGTGGAACAGACTGGGATTGATTCCCGATGAAGATGCACAGAAGATCGTAGAGAACGCAGGCTTCTCTGTCGAACGAATCGATGAGATAGAGGCAGTCACCAGACATGATCTTATTGCTTTTACCACCTCTGTATCAGAGACATTGGGGGAAGAGAGTCGCTGGTTTCACTATGGGATGACAAGCTCTGATACAGTAGATTCTGCTGTGGCGCTACAGATGACCGCCTCTCTCAAAATCATTATCGAAGATGTCAAGATGATGATGGCATCGATCAAGAGAAGAGCCCTTGAGCACAAGATGACATTGATGGTAGGTCGCAGTCATGGTATTCACGGAGAGCCTATCACTTTTGGTCTGGTGCTGGCAGTGTGGTACGATGAGATGGCGCGACATCTAGAAAACCTGGAGCAGACCATGGAAGTGATCGCAGTCGGACAGATCTCAGGCGCGATGGGTAACTTTGCCCATGCGCCACTGGAGCTGGAGGAGTATGCGATGGAGGAGTTGGGACTCAAGCCTGCCCCTGCGTCTAACCAGGTGATCCAGAGAGATCGCTATGCCAGACTGGCGACAGCACTGGCACTGTTGGCAAGTAGTATCGAGAAGTTTGCAGTACAGGTGCGCCACTGGCAGCGTACAGAGGTCTATGAGTGTGAAGAGTTCTTTGCCAAGGGACAGAAAGGCTCTTCTGCCATGCCACACAAGCGCAACCCTATCCTCACAGAAAATATCACTGGACTTGCACGGATGATCAGAGCCTATGCCGTACCTGCGATGGAAAATGTAGCATTGTGGCATGAGCGAGACATCTCTCATTCTTCTACAGAACGATTCTGGCTGCCCGATGCATTTATTACCAGTGATTTTATGCTTCACCGCATGAATAATGTCATAGCCAACCTTACGGTGATGCCAGAGAATATGATGAAAAACCTCAATCTCACGGGTGGCTTGGTATTCTCTCAGCGAGTGTTGCTTGAGCTTCCAAAAGCAGGCGTAAGCCGTGAAGATGCCTACAGAATCGTCCAGAGAAATGCCATGAAGGTATGGGAAGAGATCCAACAGGGCAGATCTACTACGAATGAGAAGGGAGAGTCTCTTTACCTCCAATATCTACTTGCAGATGATGAGCTAAGAGAATCTCTTAGTGAAGATCAGATTCGTGAATGTTTCAATTTTGACTACTATACGAAGAATGTAGACAGAATATTTTCACGGGTATTTAAAGATTAGTTTTTTCGTCATTGTCGCTCCAATCCCCACAGGGGCGACAGCTCTACAATTATAATATTTAATTATAAAACTAATACCCAAAGAGATCTACTTTTTAACAAAAAATCAAGCAAAATTTTAGTAAAATCTTTATTCTTAATTTATAGACAGAATACATTTTTTTATAGAGATCATTGGGGGTAGCATGACAAGAGTAGTCAAAAGAAACGGCAGAATAGAAACACTAGATGTGACAAAAATACAGAAGTATACTTCTGCCGCCGTAAAGGGACTAGAAGGCGTTAATCAGAGTGAGTTAGAGGTAGATGCCAAGATACATTTTCAGGATATGATTACCTCGGAAGAGATACAGCAGACACTGATCAAGACAGCCGTAGACAAGATCGACATCACCTGCCCCGACTGGACATTTGTTGCTTCTCGTCTGTTCCTCTATGATATATACCATAAGGTTTCAGGTTTTTCTGGCTATATCCATATCAGAGAATACTTTGAGAGAGGTGAAGCAGAGGGGCGTATCCTTCTGGGACTGAAAGAGAAGTATGATCTGGATGACCTGAATGCATATATCAAGCCAGAGAGAGATCTGCAGTTTACTTATCTGGGCATTAAGACGCTGTATGACAGGTATCTTTTGAAGGATAAGAAAGGTTGCCCTATAGAGCTTCCGCAGCATCTCTTTATGGGTGTGGCGATGTTTCTGGCACAAAATGAGTTTGATTGCCAGACTTGGGCAAAAAAATTCTATGATATTTTGAGTAAGTTTGAAGTCATGGCAGCTACCCCTACGCTCTCCAATGCCAGAACACCCAGACACCAACTCAGTTCTTGTTATATCGGCTCTACACCCGATAATATCGAGGGAATATTCGATGCTTACAAAGAGATGGCACTGCTAAGTAAGTTTGGCGGAGGTATTGGCTGGGACTGGACACAAGTGCGGGGCATGGGTTCCTATATTGATGGACACAAACATGCAGCCGGGGGTATTGTGCCTTTTCTCAAGATCGCCAATGATGTAGCGATCGCAGTTGATCAGCTGGGCACGCGAAAGGGTGCGATTGCTGTCTATCTTGAGCCATGGCATATTGATATCCGTGATTTTCTGGATCTAAAGAAGAACTCAGGTGAAGAGCGGCGTCGTGCCCATGACCTGTTCCCCGCCATGTGGCTTAATGACCTCTTTATGGAGCGGATAGAAGCAGATGCAATGTGGACGCTTTTTGACCCGTTTGAGGTGCGTGAGCTGATCGATCTGCATGGCGATGCCTTTAAGGAGCAGTATGAGGCACTGGAGAAACGAGAGGATATCACTAGAGAAGTGATCTCTGCCAAGGGACTGTGGAAAGAGATCCTGCGAAGTTATTTTGAGACGGGCAACCCCTTCCTGGCATTCAAAGATGCCGCCAACAAGGCCAACCCCAACAAACATGCAGGCATTATCCGAAGTTCCAATCTTTGTACCGAGATCTTCCAAAATACCGGCCCTGATTACTATAAGATCAGGATTACCTATGAGGATCGTACGATCGAGATCTTCGAGGAGGAGGAGATGGTCACTGTGGACAATGGTATGACCAAGCCTGCCAAGAAGATCACCGCACTGGACAGCTTGGGTGGCAAACAGGTCTGGATGGTGGACAAAGAGAAGATAGATGGAGATACAGCTGTTTGCAACCTGGCATCTGTCAACCTCTCCAAGATTCACACCCCTGAAGATATCGCCAGAGTGGTGCCTACGGCTATCAGGATGCTTGACAATGTGATTGACCTCAACTTCTATCCGCTTGCCAAGGTGAAGAAGACCAATGAGAAGAGCCGCTCTATCGGACTGGGTGTGATGGGTGAAGCGCAGATGCTGGCAGAAGCGCGTATCGAGTGGGGCAGCAGTGAGCACTTCGAGAAAATTGATGAGATCATGGAGTCTGTCAGTTATTATGCGATCCGTGCTTCGAGTGATCTGGCTATCGAGAAAGGTACCTATCCGACCTTTGAGGGATCGGACTGGTCGCAGGGCATCTTCCCGATCGACAAGGCCAATGCAGAGGCCTGTAAACTGGTTGACAGAGGCGGACTCTTTGGGTATACCCATGATTGGGCAGCCCTCAAAGAGAAGGTCAAGACAGACGGTATGCGTAATGGCTACCTGATGGCGATCGCCCCTACCAGCTCTATCTCGATATTGACAGGTACCACGCAGGCGATTGAGCCAGTCTATAAGCGAAAGTGGTATGAAGAGAATCTCTCAGGCCACATACCCGTCGTCGTACCCAACCTCTCTGCCGCGACATGGAGCTACTATACGCCTAGCTATGAGCTGGATCAGCGCCTGCTTATCAGGGCTGGTGCGATCAGGCAGAAGTGGATCGACCAAGGACAGTCACTCAATATCTTTATCACACTGGATAAAGTAAGTGGAAAGTATCTCAATGATATCTATATGGATGCATGGAAGTTTGGCCTGAAGTCTACCTACTATCTGCGAAGTCAGTCTCCGGAAGCCCTGGCTGATGATGAGACGGTAGAGGATCGCAGTATGGAGTGTGTTTCTTGTCAGTAGCAGCAGGAAAAATCTCATTCACAATCGGTTCACATTTCTCTGTTAGAATGTGACTTAGAGAGCCAAATAGCACTTAACTACTATATTTGGACAGCCTCCAACTTTGAGGCTCTCTAAGGGTAGCCTGCAACACTCCCCTCCAACCAACCACCAGCAGGCTACCCACCTATCTTATCCACCCCATCCATGCATTTTTTTCGAGATAATGACACGCCACTCCCGGTCAAGGTCTATACTATTGGTTGCGACAAAGTAGTGCTCTTCGAGCAGCATTGTCCATTGGGCTGTTTCCTCCTGAGCGTTTTTTGGTATGAAGATCAGGATAAGCCCCGCATTTTTGATCACTTTGTACGCTTTTTGTACAAAAGTTTCTCGTGCCGAGGGCTCAATGTCTGCTGTGACAAACAGATACTCATAGAATTTGCCATGTTGCATATAGCTGGGTCGCTCCAGCGAGAAATACTTGACAGCAGTAGTGTCAGCGTATGGCTGTACTTTGCTCTGTTGCGTGATGTGGTCATGGTAGGTCTGTGAGGTGCAGTTGAGTAGGTAGTCATAGGTATGTGTGGCACAAAAGGCATCCAGACAGCGCGGCAGTGTTGTGCCCTGATCGCTGAAGTGCCCAATTCTCAGCAGGGGAGCGGGTGCGATGATCTGCAATAGTGTATTGATTTCGTTTTCTTCTATCTCTTTCATGCCCGAAGTTTAGCAAAAAAGTGTAAAATTGTAGACCAAAGAGAATAGGAATCACTATGCCAAAGCCCAAAAACTTCAAAGCCGTAGCACTTCAGCTGCCCAACCATCCTATGTATCAGAAAAATCTAGACAAGCTTCTTGCCTATATCGAGCAGTATAAAGAACACAAACTTATCGTAGCTCCGGAAGTCTGCTTGACAGACTATGATTACGCACATATAGATGCGGCAGCGGCTTTTTCCGAGCAGGCGTTGATGCAGCTAAAGTCTGTTGTCAATGAGCAGATCGTGGTGTTGACACTACTGAGCAAGCAGGGAGAGCACTATACCAATGATGCCATAGTGATCCATAGGCATAAGATCGTACATCGCCAGTCCAAGCATAAACTCTTCTTGCTGGGAGAGGAGGATAAGTATCTGCAGGCAGGAAAAGCAGAAGATATCCAACTCTTCGAGATCGATGGGGTCAAATATGGATTGCTTATCTGCTTTGAGGCACGATTCAAGCATCTCTGGGCACAGCTTGAAGGAGCCGATGTGATCCTATTGCCCTCTCAGTGGGGGATGCCACGCAAACGCCATCTGGAGACCCTGCCACAGGCACTGGCGATCATGAACCAATGCTATGTCATTGTTGCCAACAGTGCCAAGGAGACTATGGCAAGCTCATCTGCCATCTACTCACCCAACGGAGGCGTGGTGATGGATGATATGCAGGAGGTAATTGAGGGAGAGATAGATTTTTTTCTGATAAAAAAGATGCGTCGCTATATCATTATGGATTGACAAACAGGAGGATTTTGACTATACTGCCACCAACAAAACAAAAGGAGAGTATCATGAAACCAGTTTCATCTATAGCACAATTCAACACAAGAACTACTACTCTCCTACTCTTCTCACTACTGCTTAGTCTCTAAGCAAATACTCATTACTTTACAGATTCCTTGATTGGATGACCAGCGCTAAAACGCTATGGATACCATTACTTTTTGGATGGCATATCCCATAGGGTGCGTTTGCCAACGCATCTTCCTGGAGACTCCTCTCTCAAACAATATATCGCCGAAAGGCTCGGAAGGAGTTTCATTATTTTAGAAAGTAAAACAAAATGAAAAAAACAACAAATGAAAAAGAGACAAACAGCTGGAATGCAGACAGGTACAACAAGCATGCCCACTTCGTATCAGAACTTGCCTTACCTGTCGTGGCATTGCTTGATCCCAAAGAGGGCGAAAAGATATTGGATTTAGGATGTGGTGAGGGTGCATTGGGACTTGAGATTGCCAGGCGAGGGGCTGAGGTCTATGGTGTGGATTTGAGCCCAGAGATGGTGGCCCAAGCTAGAGCCAAGGGTTTGGAGGCAGAGGTGATGAGTGTCACGAAGATGCCCTTTGAGCAGGAGTTCGATGCGGTATTCTCCAATGCCATGCTACACTGGGTGAGAGAGCCTGAGCTTGCTGTGAAACACATTGCAAAAGCATTGAAGTCTGGAGGAAGATTTATTGCAGAGTTTGGAGGCGAGGGCAATGTGCGGCATATTGTGGCAGCGATGCGAACAGTATTTGAGAGGCATCCTGAATATGGGAAGTTTGATGATTTCTGGTTTTTCCCGACGCCAGAGCAGTATACACAGATCTTGGAGCAACATGGGTTTGAGGTACACTCTATAGCGCTGATCCCTCGCCCCACACCGATTGATGATATCGCTCACTGGTTGGCAGTGTTTACCAATGGCGTGACAGAACATCTAAAGAGCAGCCAAACAGAACAGTTCAGAGCAGAGGTCAGAGAGATACTGAAGAAAACTATCTATACCGTACAAGAGGGATGGATGGCAGATTATGTACGCTTGAGAGTCAAAGCAGTCAAAAATGTGTTAAAATAGCGTGCAAGGAGCATCCATGAATACCAGAGAACCTATAGATATCAACACACTCTTGGCAGAGCATGAAGGAGCGCAAGGGGAGTATCTCCTGCCTCCTCCGATCTTTGCTTCTATGGAGTGTGATATTATCGCGTATGATACAGAGATGAAGTCTCTGACAGCCAGGATGCCTGTACTGCATGCGTGGCTCAACCCCTTCTCTACGATGCAGGGAGGAATGATCATGGCAGCGGCAGACAATGCAGTGGGCCCCCTGAGTATGCTGGTCTCCACACCCAGTTGGACACGTACCATGGAGTCCAAATACCTCAAACCCATTCGTTATGGGTTAGACTTTATCTATGCGACAGCAGTGCTGGTCGAGGAGAAGCGGGGGAGACTGATCTTTGAGGTAGAGGTAGCTGATGCAGAGGGTACGGTGTATACCACTGCCAAAGTAACCAATTGGCTGATGAAAGAGAAAGTCTAGCTCGTGAAGATCATCCTCGTGCGCCATGCAAAAGTACTCGTACCAGATACCAAATCCCTCTATGCCTCAGAGATAAAAGCAGGGATAGCGGTCTATGATCAGGCACCTGTTGATCCTGTGATTCCAAACAAAGATGAACTTGTATCTTTGGCAGAGGATTGTGAATATCTAGTCTGTAGTGGACTCTCCAGATCTGTAGCGTCTCTAGCACTTCTGGGACATGCACCTAATATGCAGGATGCTGTCTTTGATGAATTGGCGGTACCGAGTATTGACTGGAGAGGGGTGAAGTTGCCTCCTAAAGTGTGGTTGGTACTCTTTCGGATCGCTTCGCTGTTTGGGTATCGTGGCGGTGGAGAGTCACTCTTGGACGCCAAGACCAGAGCTGTGCTGGCAGTAGGTAGACTGACAGAGACCAAAGCAAACACCATGCTTGTCGGGCATGGTTTGATGAACCGATTTATTGCCAAAGAGTTGCAACGCAGGGGATGGAAAGAGATTCGATCATTGGGCAAGGCTAACTGGAGTTATGGTATATATGAATTAAAAAACCCAGAAGGAAAACAATGATACTGGAAGTAGCGATATTGGATGTCATACAGGGGAAAGAGCAAGCATTTGAAGCAGCATTTTGTCAAGCCAAAAAGATCATCTCCGGCATGAAGGGTTATCTCTCACATGAACTCAAAAAATGCATGGAAAATAAGAGCAGATATATCCTACTGGTCAGTTGGGGAACACTGGAAGACCATACCGTAGGGTTCAGAGAGTCAGAGGAGTATCAGGAGTGGAAAGCGCTGTTGCACCATTTCTATGATCCGTTTCCTGTGGTTGAGCATTATGAGGATATCGTGTGAGTCAGACCAGCAGGGACAAGCTTTTGGATGCGACCTTTGTGGAGGTCTATCGCTATGGCTATCATGGCGCTTCCACCGCAGCGATTCTGCAAAAGGCTGGCGTGCCAAAGGGCTCCATGTACCACCATTTCAATTCCAAGAAGGGCATGGTACTGGCGATGATAGAGGAGCGCTTGATCCCAAAGGTTCAAGAATTTTTTGATTTTGAGATGCGTCCAAATGCTACCGCAGTAGAGATACTCACCTATACTATGAAGAAAATTGCGCACAACAGTATGCTAGTACAGCATGGTTGCCCGCTACATCGGCTGATGTTTGAGATGGAGGGGCTCGATAGTGAGATCGCTTTGGCCTGCGAGAGAGAGTTTGTCAACCTGACTGACAACCTCGCCAAAGTCTTGCTCTTTGGGATGCAGGAGGGTAGCATCGTAGAGACAGATGCGCAGGAACTGGCAGGATATATCATCGCTTCGAGTTGGGGATTTCTCTCTCGTCCGATGAAACATTCAAGTAAAGCACAGTTTTTGAGGGATAGTCAGAGGCTGCTGGAGAGTATCCAAAGCAAAGTTAGAAGTTAGAAATTAGAAGTTAGAAATTGGGATGAAGAGCTTGACGCTAAAAGGCTCTAAAGGCTTAAGGGGAGTCTCGATGTTTGTGTTTTCGTAGGGTGTTGTACCCTTACAACACCGGATAATTCGAACGGAAAGATTTTTGCTATAATAGGGCAAACAAAGGAGCCCTCCATGAAGCGACTAACTCCCAATATGGCAGTAAAAAACATACGAGAGACCGTAGAGTATTATGTAGAGCACTTTGGCTTTACGCTTGCGATGGCAGTGAGTGAAGACAAATCCTCTGTAGGCGATACACTGGTAGAAGGCAAAGAGTATATCTGGGCCAATGTGATGCAAGGTGATGTAGGATTTATGTTTCAACGGACGGATACCCTCAAAGAAGATGTAGGAGATTTCTTTGACGTATTGGGCGCATCCAGTACCTACTATATCGAGGTAGAGGATGTCGATGCGCTGTATGAGAAAGTCAAAGCAGAGGTTGAGATCGTCAAGCCTCTGGAGAATGTCTGGTATGGGATGAGAGAATTCTATGTAAAAGATTGCAATGGATATATCTTGGGTTTTTCGATGATGTTGGCGAGAGAGTAGCCTATGGAGTTTCAACAGCTTGACAAGATCCTGCTCTCCAAGCAGGGAGCCACCTATGACTACCCCTTTGATGAGAAGACACGGGTCTACCGTGTGGGAAACAAGATGTTTGCACTGACCTCAGAGGAGAAGCCCCTGCGTATCAATCTCAAATGCGATCCGATTTATGCACTGGAGCTACGCAGCCTCTATGAGGGGGTTATCGCAGGCTACCATATGAGCAAAAAGCACTGGAACACTGTCAGCCTAGAGCAGAGTGATGTGGAGGTGGAGACGATCTTGGAGCTCATTGATCACTCCTATACACTGGTTTACAAAAGCTTGACAAAAAAACTGAGAGAGTCACTGGGGTAAAGCATAGTTACATACCATATAAGGAAAACATATGAAACAGACAGAACTCACAAGTAAAATGATCCATGGACTCAAAGTCCGTACCACCAACGAAAAAGAGATGAATCCGGAGACGGCACAGATAGGAGGGCTCTGGGGAGCATTTTTTGAGAAGATCATGCCACATGTGCCAGAAGGTACAGCAGGGTATGGTGTGTATACCAACTATGAATCCGATGCAATGGGTGCATTTGATGTGCTGGCGGGTACTGAGGTAGAGATAGCAGAGCTCGAGACTGTGACTCTTCAATCAGGCAAGTATCTCTGCTTTGAAGCCAAAGGAGAACTTCCTCAGGCGGTGATAGAGACATGGGGCGAGATATGGAAATACTTTACCGCAGTAGACTGCCCAGACAAACGCGCGTTTGATACAGACTTTGAATACTATCTGAGCGAGAGTGAGGCAGAGATCTATATCGGGATCGTGTAGCCAAGCAAAATTCAGTAACTACAAAGTCATAATCTCCTATACTAGACCAATCAGTCTAGTATAGGAGAAAAGATGTTTTATGTTCAGTCCAACCACGACCAAGCAGACCAACTCAAGAGACTGCTTCGCAAAGTGAAAGTCATCTATGGCAATGTCCCACCGCAGATGGAGTTTCTCGACAGCATTGATACAGAGTATCTAGAGGAGTTCTTGTACAATGCTCTGCGGATCGCCAAGCATCCTCATATCGAGCCCAGCCTCTTTGGATTTTTGCGTCTGCATGTGGCTTGCCGTGAGGGCTATGCCTACTGCAAGCAGTTCAATACCCAGTTTTTGTTAGCCAAGGGATATGAACAGAGCCAGCTGGATGCGGCGATAGAGGATATCGCTGCGGTGCCTTTTGATGAGAGACATCAGGCATTGGCAGTCTTTGCGATGCGAGCGATCTATGAGGGAGGAGATATTGGTGCTGATGATTTTGAGGCACTCAAGGCGATGGGCTGGAGTCAAAAGGATATCTTTGATGCGGTAGCGCATACAGGGGATATCCTCAAAAACGGAAGAATACTCACCGCCTATAGTGTGCCCTCATGAGAGCAGTAGAGATCCCATTTGTCTCTCATGTAGGTATCGAAGAGCGGACAGGTGATACTTTACAGTTATCACCAGCAGAGGAGACAGGCAACCATGTGGGCACTATACATGCCGCTGCCCTGTTTGCTCTGGCGGAAACGCAGAGCGGTGTTTATCTGCAGAGCCTGTTTCCAGAGTATGGTGTGGATGAGGTACTGCCCCTGCTGAGAGGATCAAATCTCAAGTACTGTGCCCCTGCCACCTCCACAGTCTACGCTGTAGCAACTACCAGCATAGAGGAGCAGGAGAAGTTTCTCTCGCAGTTTGAGAGGAAAGGCAGAGCAGGTATCACGGTAACCGTAACACTAAAAGACAGTACGGAGACAGTAGTGATGACAGGAGAGTTTTCCTGGTTTGTGCAGCAGCGTTAAGGGCATGACTTATTATTGGAGGTGTCCTCGATATTGTAAAAAAGTGCAAAATGTGTTATAGT
>JALWVW010000267.1 GCA_027079365.1 Campylobacteraceae bacterium
GGTTATGCCCTACCATTTCTACCATTTTTGTATAGGCGTCTACGACGAGAAAGCGCTTTTTCTCTCCTCCCTGTTTGTAAAAATCCTTGAAGTTGTCTATGGTATCAGACATGAAAAAGATCTGCTCATTGGCCACCTCAAGTGTCTCGGTCAGTTTCTGTGGTGTGAGTCGCTCCTTTTTGTTAAGGGCTTTGAGGTTCTGTAGCAGTAGGCTAAGGCGGGTGAGAGGGTGTCGCCACTGGTGGGCGATGTTGCCGATCATCTCTCCGAGTTCTGCCAATCGTGCCTGATGGATCAGTAGACGGTCTTTACGGCTGTTCTCCTCTGTCTTCTCTTTGACACGCTCTTCGAGCGTATGGGTAAGTTCCTCGAGCTCTTCTCGTTGTCTCGTCAATGCCTTGAACATGCTTTCAGTAGGGCGGCTAAGTAGATAAGAGAGAGGGAATGCAGCAATAAAAAGCAGGAAGAGTACCAGAGAAGCTGCCTGGTAGTCTTCTTTTTTGAAGGAAAAAGTTGCATCTTTTTTGGGTGTCAGTGCGATATAGATCGTTTCGGTTCCCATCTTGATAGGTTTGATGTAGATCTTCTTTTCTTCTGAGAGAAAAACCTGGTCATCTAGAGGGAGCTCATGCCTGGCAAGAGGCAGTATATCGGTGATCTCCTTACTGTTGATATTTTTGTCATAGAACTTCCCGTCATGGTAGATGGCATGACCCTCTTGGTCGTAGATGCTGATATTGAATGTGGCTGCTTCGGTAAAAAGCTTGATGATACTCTCGGCAAAGGCGTTGATCGTGAGTATGCCCATAAATTTCTTTTTGAAATAGATAGGAATGGAGACCCGAAATACAGGCACAAAGGGTTGCACTACTTTGCCATTTTCTACATTGTAGTCGATTCTTGAGGTGTAGATCTCCCCTTCGGGAAGCTTGGCTGCTTCCTTGAAGTAATAGCGGTCTGATTTGTCCTGAAGCACCGCTTTTTTATAGGGATAGGTACCGATACCGTCACGGTCAAAGCGAAGCTTCTCTACGCCTTCGGCATCCAAAAATCTCAGCTGCATATAGTCATCATGCTCCAGCATAATAGTAATAAAAAGAAACTCCGCCTGGTTCATGTAGTTCT
>JALWVW010000268.1 GCA_027079365.1 Campylobacteraceae bacterium
CGATATCATTAACACCCAGTTCGTCCAGGGCAAACTTGGCTCGTTCCAGTCCGATCTTTTCTTCATCCATCACTTCTGCAAAGTCTCGTACTCTCTTGAGGAGTCTCAGTGCGATCCGCGGTGTCCCTCTGCTTCTGCCGGAGATCTCCTTGGCAGCATGTATGTCTGCCACTTTTTCCAGCTTGTGGGATGCCTGCTGAATGATGGTTGCCAGCTCCTCGGGAGAGTAGAACTGCATACGAAAGTGCATACCAAAACGTTCTCTGAGCGGGTTGGAGAGCATCCCGGCTCTGGTGGTGGCGCCAATGAGGGTAAAGCGCGGTAGATCGATCTTGACTGTTTGTGCCGCAGGGCCGCTACCGATAATGATATCCAGGCGAAAATCCTCCATCGCCGGATAGAGGATCTCTTCAATGGCAGGACTCATGCGGTGAATCTCATCGATGAAGAGAATGTCCCCCTCTTCGATATTGGTCAGCAGGGCTGCGAGATCACCCGCTTTTTCTATCATGGGCGCTGCGGTGGTCTTGATATTGGCACTCATCTGTGTGGCAATGATGTTGGCAAGCGTGGTCTTGCCCAGTCCCGGAGGCCCAAAAAAGAGGATATGATCCAGTGCCTCTTCTCTGCGCCTGCTGGCTTCGATAAAGACTTTGAGATTCTTTTTGATCTTCTCCTGCCCTATATACTCATCCCAGGTGCTTGGCCGCAGAGAGACTTCATAACTGGTCTCGTTGTCGAAGCGTTCTATCTCTACTATGCGCTCCACTAGCGACCTCCAAAAGGTCGAGCAAATAGTGAATAGTGCACCCGAACGAAGTGACAAGTACCCTTGGGGTGAATAGTGAACACTCTGCTAGTAGGAGTAGTTGTCATTTGGAAACTCCCGTGCTTTGACTTCGTCTCTATACTGCTGAAGTCCTTTGCGGATCAGTGTGGCACCATCGCCATACTCCTTGACAAACTTGGGTTTGAAAGCTTCAAAAAATCCAAACATATCACTCCAGACCAGCACCTGACCGTCTGTGCCTACACCGGCGCCGATACCGATAGTGGGGATGGTAAGTGCCTGTGTGATGCGTGTGGCCGCTTCGCTTTTCATACCTTCGAGCAGCATGGC
>JALWVW010000269.1 GCA_027079365.1 Campylobacteraceae bacterium
GAAACACTTTACCCAAACTGCGCTACAAGGTCTTTTTGGGCTATTGCCTATAGTTATTGTGGCCGTACTAATCCTCTGGCTTTATGGAAAGATAGATAAGCTGGTCAACTGGGCACTGAACTTTGTCGGGTTCACACCACAGAACCATGAATATCTCTGGTTTATACTAGTGCTGCTGGTCTTTTTTCTGATCCTCTACCTCATCGGACATTTTATGAGCACAAAACTGGCAGGATTTTTTGAGAAGTTGCTGGAGAAAATCCCCGGTTACAAGACCATCAAAGACCTGGTAGGCATCTTCAACTCCTCCAAAAAAGGAGAAAATCAAGTACTCGTCGTTGCCATTCGTGGCTTTGCCAATGAAGGGTACAATATCGGGCTCATATACTCCCAAAAGGAGAGCATCATCCAAGACCACTACACCGTCACCCTCTCCATGTCCCCCATCCCCAACGGTGGCTATATGTTCGAGGTACACAGGGACAATATCTATGTCATCGAGGGGGCAACCTTCGATGACAACCTACAATACCTGCTCTCTATGGGAGTCAAAAGTTTTGCCGATATTATCAAAAGTAAGCCAAAGAAAATAGAGGCACTCACCCCTCTGAGCCAATGGCTCCAAAACATGGCACCCTTAGACTAAAAAGCACACCCATTAGGCAACGGTGCCTGCTTTTCTAAAGCTTTGGGGAATGAGGGTGGCTTCACTGATTTTTTGAAGCCCGAAGAGACAGACCCCACAAACACATCCCCAACATACCCCAGCTTGTTCATGTGCCCACGCACATAGACTTTCTGTCCAGGCTCAAGCGAGATACTGCCACCAGAGCGGGTAAAGGGCTGGTCATTGGGGTGTGAGTGAAAGAGGATACGGCGGTAGAGAAGCATGCCTTGGGCATCCAGTACTTCCCACCAGTCGGCATACTGCTGACAGCCTGTCTCATCACTGGCAAGTGTCACATTGAATCGATAGGCACGCTTCCCTGTAACCGTGACTTTGATCACATCTGCTCTGATCTCTTTGGCATAGATATCAGGGCTTATCCCAAGCAATAAAAGTACAGATAGTATGATTTTTTTCATAGTTGATCCTTTGGTATCCATTATAGCTTTT
>JALWVW010000270.1 GCA_027079365.1 Campylobacteraceae bacterium
CGAATTATACACTTAAGACCAAAGGGCATTTTAGTCATACGGTGAATGGGAAGTTGGATGTGAAGGCTGGGACGCATATTAAGGAAGTGACAAAAGTTTACACCATAGATGCACAGCGTTTTACTGCTAAAGGCAAGGCAGGTACCATCGTTATAGATGGTGGCATTACACTTAAGGGCAATGTCACCATCAAAGGGAATGTATCTATCACTGCGGGGAGTCCTGAGGGGATTGCTAGTTTTAGTGCAAGAGCAAACTCGGGAGACTCTATCTGTTGGAAATGTCTCTTTAAAGAAGTGATGGAGGAAGCCAAAGATGCCAAAGAGTAGACTCTCAGATATACTTCTGTCACAGAACAGTAACACTTACGCTCTCATAGATGCTGCGAAAATGGAAGAACTTACCACCCAGCTGCTCATTTATGAGCCAAACTACCGTATGCTCTTTGATGGCAATGATGCCATAGAGCTTGAAGAGGTAGCACCCTATCTGGTAGCCCTGCATCCCCATGATGCTTTTACTGCTTGGGTCATAGACGAGGTCTATGGAAATGACGGTGCCATCTTCTTACACAGTGTGCATGACATCGATATACTTGTATCACACTTTAGAAAGTATCTCTACGTTACAAGAGAGATACCGCATCCCGAAACAGGCAAGCTGGTGACCCAAGAGGGTGTACTTGTATTTTACGACCCAAGGGTATTGCCTGCATGGTTAGAAAGTATTGAAGCAGAGACAAAAACAGCCTTCCTCTCCTCTCTTGAGATGCTCTACTATGAAGATGCTTTAGAAAAAACACTTTTACAGTGTTACACCCCGCAAGGAAGTTGTAAAACACTAAGCTTTGCACAAGAGGAGCAACAGGCATGATGCACATGACCCCAGAACTCTTGGAGCGTATGGCTAAGCAGCGTGTGTTGAAACTCTCTGAAGGAGTAGCCTATACCTTGAAAGAACACTATCCCAAAGCATGTAGAATCATGGGAGATTCACAGCTTAAAATCTTTTGTGAGATATGTGCAAAAAAAGCCTATGATTACGGAGCAGAAAACTATGGGGAGTTAAAAACCTATACGCAATTGGCATGGATATTGGGTATAGGGTTTGATGATG
>JALWVW010000271.1 GCA_027079365.1 Campylobacteraceae bacterium
GATCCATGCCCATTTCATCAGGGATCACAAGGATATCAGAGAAGAGGATCGCAGCATCCACACCGACGATATCGACTGGCTGAAGCGTGACCTTGCAGGCCTTTTTTGGATCATGGCAGAGATTGAGGAAGTCACCTGCCTCGGCACGCACTGCCATGTACTCAGGCAGGTATCGACCCGCCTGTCTCATCATCCATACAGGGGTGTACGGGGTCTTTTTGCCTAGACAGGCATCTACAAATATCATCTTAGTCATTAATGTTTACCTACTTTACTTAAAAAACTGAGCCCAACGGCCAATGCAGTGATAGAGAGTGCAAAATAGAGCATCTCAAGTGGTGTGTTGAAGTCCGTATGCAGCACCCTCTGGAAAAAGTTTACGACCAGTACCATCACGATGACTTTGGCGATCTTGTCCTTGAGTTGGTCGAGTGAGTGGATTGCAAGAATCTGACTGCCGTTTTTGCCACTTGCCTCATCTATATCAGAGATAAACAGCTCATAAATCCCAAAGGCAAAGATGAACATCACCACCGCAATCAGATAGAGATCGATTGCGCCAATGATACCGGCCACGATATCTTCATGAAAGTGTTCGGGGTGCGGGATCATGTGCAAGGTGACATTGAAGGTCGTGACCGCCACATTCCAGATATCAATAGAGGCCACGATGAAGAGGATGATCGCTCCAATAAGGCCAAACACCACTGCCAGAATAACAATAAACCGACTTCTCCAGATAGCCCCCTCAAAGAGTGTCTCAATGAGACCCATCTCCTCTTTTGTCTGCAGGATATGTTTCTCTTCAGACATTATGCATCCTCCAGCGCTATCCACTTCTGTGCGATGCGGATCGAGTTGGTCGCTGCACCCACGCGGAGCTGGTCTGCGACCACCCAGATATGTAGGATATTGTCTGCATAAGTATCTTTGCGGATGCGCCCGACGAAAGTGGTATCAGTATCAGTGGCTACCGTAGGCATAGGATACATGCCATGCTCCAAATCATCGATCACTTCAAGGTTTTCAAACTCACTCAGTGCCAGCCTGACCTTCTCCACATCCACATCGACGCTCTCGTCAAAGGTGATGGTGACTGCTTCAGAGTGGCTTCTTAGTACAGGGACGCGTACACAGGTAGCAGAGACTGCGAAGTTGGAATGCATGATCTTATTGGTCTCGTTGACCATCTTCATCTCTTCCTTGGTATAGCCATTGGGCTGTGGGGCATCGATCTGCGGAATAACATTGAGTGCGATCTGGTGCATGAAGGCCTTGTGCTCACTCTCGTCTAGCTTAAACGCAAAAAAGTCCTGCATCTGCTGTACCAGCTCCTCGGCACCTGCTTTACCGGCACCGCTGACTGCTTGATAGGTACTCACATCGACACGCTTGATCCCATACATGTCATGGATCGGCTTGAGGGCCTGTACCATCTGAATAGTAGAGCAGTTGGGGTTGGCGATGATACCTGTGTCTCTCCATGCTGCGATATCCTCAGGGTTGACCTCAGGTACGACCAAAGGTACATCGGCATCCATACGGAAGTGAGAAGTGTTGTCGATCACGACAGCCCCTGCATCTACCGCATACTTGGCATACTGCTCTGAAATGTTTCCACCAGCAGAGAAGAAGGCGATATCAATATCTCTACCTTCGAAGACTGTCTCGGTCAGCTCTTCGATCTTGTAGGTTTTGCCTTGGCACTCTATCTCTTTGCCAGCACTGTTGGCACTCGCCAGCGGCAACAGGTCAGCGATAGGAAAATCAAGCTCCCCCAATACATGAAACAGCTCTTCACCGACGGCACCGGAAGCACCGACGACAGCTACATTATACTTTCTACTCATCTTTTCTTATTCCAATCCTAAATCTAAATTATTTTCATGCTCATCAATGAGCACATCTGGCTCTTCGGTCTCCTCTTTGGGACACTTTGCAATACTGACGACCTTATCTTTGGCTTCTACATTGACTGTCTTGACACCAGAGGTATTTCTGCCCGCTTTTCGGATAGACTGCATATCCACACGGATCATCTTACCGATACTGGTTAGACACATCAGGTCTTTGTCGTCTTCTACGAAGACCACACCCACGACATTTCCGGTCTTGGGCGTCAGCTTCATGGCGATCACCCCTTTGCCTGCACGGCTCTGTTCTCGGTACTCACCGACAACGGTACGCTTACTGAGTCCTTTTTCGCTGACGATGAGGATCTCGTCCTCTTCACTCTCGATCACAGCGGAGCCGGTGACAAAGTCTCCTTCAATCTTGAATTTGATCGCAGTCACCCCTCTGGAGACCCTGCCAATCTCTCTGGCATCGGAGACCTTGAAGCGGATACACTGCCCCATTTTGGTCGCGACAAAGAGCCACTTCGCTTCGGGTTTGACGATACGCGCTTCGACGATCTCATCATTCTCATCGAGGTTGATCGCCCTGACACCGTTACTTCGGATATTGGAGTACTCTTTGAGATTGGTGCGTTTGACGATACCGTTCTTGGTGAAGAATACCAATCCTTTATCCTCATCAAAGTCTGTTGTTGGAATGATCGACATGATCCTCTCGTCTTGCTGGAGGTTGATCAGATTGACGACTGCTTTGCCTTTGGCTGCGCGTGATCCTTCTGGGATACGGTAGACCTTGAGCCAGTAGAGATGCCCTCTATCCGTGACGAACATGAGCGTGTCATGTGTATTGGAGATAAAGAAACGCTCAATGAAGTCATCTTCATAAGTGGTGACAGCTGTCTTGCCTTTGCCGCCTCGTCTCTGCTTCTCATACTGTTTGACTGCTACACGCTTGATATAGCCTCTATGCGTAATAGTCACTACCATAGGTTCATTCGGGATCAGGTCTTCGATATCGATATCATCATAGTCATCTACGATCTCAGTACGGCGATCCTGAGAGAACATCTCTTTGGTTTCGACCAGTTCATCGCGGATAATGGCGATGATCTTCTTCTCACTCTTGAGGATCGCTTCGAGTTTGGCGATGGTCTTGAGCAGTTCCGCAAGCTCATTTTCGATCTTTTCGATCTCCAGTCCTGTCAGGCGGCGCAGTCGCATCTCCAGGATCGCTTTGGCCTGGATCTCAGAGAGGCTGAAGCGGGTCATGAGGTTCTCTCTGGCATCAGCATCATCGGAGGAGGCGCGAATGATCTTGATCACCTCGTCGATATTGTCCACGGCGATCTTGAGTCCTTCGAGGATGTGGGCTCTGGATCTGGCTTTCTCGAGATCAAAGATCGTTCTTCGGATGATCACGGTCTTTCTATGGTTAAGGAAAAGCTCCATCAGCTCCATAAGATTGAAGACTTTGGGCTCTTTGTTCACGATCGCCAACATAATGATACCGAAGGTGGTCTGCATCTGTGTGGACTTGAAAAGATTGTTGAGGACGATCTCGCTCATGGCATCACGCTTGAGCTCCATCACGACACGGATACCCTCACGGTCTGACTCGTCGCGGATCTCAGAGATACCGTCGATATGCTTATCCCGTACCAGTTGGGCGATGTTTTCGATCAGTCTGGACTTGTTGACCTGGAAAGGCAGCTCATCGATGATGATCACCTCTCTGTTGCCTTTCTGCTCGATATGGGTTTTGGCTCTGACCTTGATCCGTCCTCGTCCTGTAGTGTAGGCATCAGTGATCCCTTTGCGTCCGAAAATCACACCACCGGTAGGGAAGTCCGGCCCTTTGATTACTCCCATGAGGTCTTCAATCGTAGCATTGTCATCATCGATACGGATCAGCAGGGCATCGATCAGCTCATCCATACGGTGTGGCGGAATATTGGTTGCCATACCGACAGCAATACCGCTGGAGCCGTTGAGCAGCAGGTTGGGGATACGACTAGGAAGCACATCAGGTTCACTCAGGCTGTCGTCATAGTTGGGCACATAGTCCACAGTGTCTTTTTCCAGATCCCGCAAGAGCTCTTCTGCGATCTTGGTCATACGCGCTTCGGTATATCGCATCGCTGCTGCGTTATCGCCGTCGATAGAGCCGAAGTTTCCCTGACCATCCACGAGTGGGGCACGCATAGAGAAGTCCTGTGCCATACGCACCAATGCATCATAGACGGCAGTATCGCCGTGCGGGTGATACTTACCGATCACATCACCGACGATACGGGCAGATTTTTTATAGGCTGCACGGTGGCTGAGATTGAGCTCACTCATCGCATAGAGTATCCGCCTGTGTACTGGCTTGAGTCCATCTCTGGCATCAGGCAGTGCCCGCCCGATAATGACGCTCATCGAATAGTCCAGGTAACTCGCCCTGATACTGTCCTCGATCAGTACCTCACCCACATTGTCATTGTTCTCAAATAGATCGCTCATGTCGCTCCTTGAAATGCTGATTCATACTATAAACCAAAAATAAGGAGGATTATATCCAAACTCATCTGAAAAAAATGCCCATATTTCTATGTCTGCATGGGTGGTATTAGCTTTGGCTGGTATAATGCCGCGAAAATAGTACCCATAAAGGATTAAATAGATGAAACAGATTGATATGAACTCTGATGCATTTCAGGCAGAATTGGAAAAAACCTGGAGGTTTGTAGAGAAGGTAAACAAGCAGTTTGATTTTGTCGGAAACCCCAACGAAGAGGTCAACGAAGGTGTCGCCATGGGACTGGCAAGAAACAGAATGCTCTATGGCAGACGCTATTGTCCCTGCTTTATGGTGCAGGGAGAGACAGCAGAGGAAAGAAAATCCGCAGACAACCGTATCTGTCCCTGCAAACCAGCATTGGAAAAAGAGATTCCCGAAGAGGGGAAATGTCACTGCGGCATCTTCTGTACCCCTGAATATGCTGCCGCACAGAAGCAGCATGAAGCAATCGAAGAGGCGGTACATCAACATAGCCGAGGGCTGACTCAGGAGGAGGCAGAGGCACTGGTACACCAGGAGCAGCTTGATGGTGACGAACTGGAGGCGCTGATGGAAGCCAGGGAGCTTGGCATGGTTTCTTTCGAACTGATCGATACCAGAGAGCACATGGAGTGGATGATGGGGCATATCGTTGGAACCGATCTGCTGATGCCTACGACGCAGTTCTATACCAAAGTAGAAGAGCTTGGTGGGAAAAAAGAGCAAAATCTGATCCTCTACTGTCACACCGGAAGCAGAAGCTTTCAGGTACAGCATGCCATGCTCTCACTGGGATTCAGGCATGTAGGAAACCTGACTTACGGGATCATCAGCTACAATGGAGAGATTCAGCGCGGCTAGAGGAGTCTGACAGATACCTAGGTGCCCTTCTGGCTGATCAGCCGCTTGATTGCCTCTGAGCAAAGCGTCAAGCCAAAAGCACCTGTTACCCCCACAAAAGAGCCTTTCTCTTTGCACTTTGCTTGCTCAGGAGAAAAAACTACGGTAAAGTTCCTGTCAAACTTCGCTTTCTTGAGCTCATTGCGTATCTTTCGCCCCAAGGCATCTCCGTGGCTTTTCCAGATAGAGGCTACCTCTATCTTGCTGCTGTCATAGCGTTTGGCGGAACCTAGGGACATGAGAAGCTTTTTGTACTCTTTTTTTGCCAGCTCTATCTTGACACGGGTGGTATCGGCAGCATCGATAATGAGATCATAGGGATCAAAATCAAAGCACTCCAACCATGTCAGATCCATCTGCTGATGTATGACGGTAATATCCGGATAGAGTGTCTGTAGATGCTCGATCTTGGCGCTGCCTACAGCTTCTGCACCTATCTGGCGGTTTTGGTTGGTGATATCATAGTGGTCATAGTCAAGAATTGTGATCTTTCCCACACCACTACGGTAGAGACAGTCTAGCGCGAAGCTTCCTACACCCCCCACACCCAGAATGATCACTGAGGCAGCCTGAAGCTTGGCAAAATCTTCCTCCCCAAAAAGCATCCGGCATCGCTGAAAACGCATCAGACCCACTGCTCCAGTCTCTGTATATCTTCGTAGCTTGTCATGTCCAGCTTGACAGGAGTCAGAGAGATATAGTTGTCCGTCACCGCTTCAAAATCAGTGATCTTCCCCTCTGTATCCAGCCAGCTAAGCTCAGGAAGCCCGATCCAGTAGTACTCCTTGCCTCTGGGGTTGTGGTGTACCTCGGCATTGTGTCCGTAGTGACGGTTTCCGGCTCTAGTGACCTTAAATCCCTGTGACTGCTCCGGTGAGATGGGGGGCACATTGACATTGAGAAACTTACGCTGTTGGAGAGGAAACTCTCCTGCAAATATCTTGGAGACCAGCATGGCGATCGTCACCTGCGCCAGCGTGTAGCCGTATTCGTCGATACTTTTCCCGTGTTCTGCATAGACCTGAGAGATCGCGATACCGGGGATGCCCTGCAGTGCGGCCTCCATAGCGGCTGAAGCGGTGCCGGAGTAGGTAATATCTTCACCCATATTGGAGCCTATATTGATCCCGGAGATCACGATATCTGGCTTCTCTCTGCTAAAAAGCTTGTTGAGTGCGAGGAAGATGCAGTCAGAAGGAGTGCCGTCATCAAGTTTGTAGAAATTCTTCGAGATCTCTATGAAGTGCAGCGGTCTGGTCAGTGTTAGGGAGTGCCCACAGGCGGATTTCTCGGTACTGGGAGCCACAACAGTGACATCCCCCAGAGGGCTGAGTGCTTCGATCAATGCATGAAGCCCTTCGGATTCATATCCATCATCATTGGTAAGAAGTATCTGTTTTCTTTTGGGCATGGGTGCTCACTTTTTAATTTTACAATGGATTCTCTGGTCGGTTTTGCAAACCTATTGTAAATACCTAGGTTATCCAGAGGGTTCAATTTGGTATAATACCTCAAAAAGATTATGACCAAGGAAAAGATCGTGCAAAAAGAACCCATGTTGCAAGCTACCTATACCAAACTCTCCATGGAGTTGGAACATCTCAAGACTGTCGAAAGAGGCGAGATCGCCAAGATCATCGATACCGCCAGAGAGCTGGGAGACCTGAAGGAGAATGCAGAGTACCATGCAGCCAAGGACAAGCAGGGGATGATGGAAGCCCGTATCATCGAGCTTACCGATCTAACCAGCCGTGCACAGGTAATCGACCCGACCAGATCCGCACATGAACGAGTCAGCTTCGGCTCTACCGTGGTACTCACCGACCAAAACAGTGATGAGGAGTTCAGGTACGCAATCGTAGGCGGACAGGAGAGCAATCCCGATCAGGGTCGCATCTCTTTCTACTCTCCGATGGCAAAAGCACTCTTGGGCAAGGAGGAGGGGGATGAAGTCACACTTCAGCTTCCTTCCGGACGCAAGAAGTTCGATATCGAAGAGGTCTTATACGAAGAGATCGTATTGGACTAGGAAATTAAAAATTAAAAATTAAAATTTGGGGATGGGAGATTCGTAGGGTGCGTTTGCCAACGCACCTTCTTGGCAATCGAATATGCCACCAACATTGCGCCGAAAGGCTCAACCTAATTTCAAGACACAAAAAGCAAGGAGACATATCATGATAAAAGTAGGCATCGTAGGCGCCAGTGGATACACAGGACTCGAGCTGATCAAAATGCTCATCACTCACCCAGGGTTTGAACTCACCTATCTGGCCACCACCACCGGTGATACCATGATAGAGGATCTCCACCCTGCCCTGGAGGGTGTGCTCAGTATGCCTGTGGAAAAAGCAGACAAAGCGGATATTCTCAAGCACTGTGAGCTGGTCTTTCTGGCACTGCCACACAAAGCCTCTATGGGATTTGCCAAAGATCTGATAGAGCAGGGCATCAAGATCGTAGACTTCTCTGCTGACTACCGTCTGGAGCTGGAGACCTATGAGGCACACTACTGTCCTCATGAGGACAAGGCACATCTGGATGAAGCAGTCTACGGACTGATCGAGTATGCACGGGAGGATATCGCCAAGGCACGGCTAGTCGCAGGGCCTGGATGCTATCCTACTGCCACACTGCTGGGCATCTTGCCGTTTATTCCCTATATCGATACCAGCGCACCGCTCTTTGTGGATGCCAAGTCCGGCGTGAGTGGTGCAGGCAAAAAGCTCAGCGAGACGACGCATTTCGTCACAGTAAACGACAATATCTTCGCCTACAACCCTCTCAAGCACCGCCATGCCCCAGAGATCGCCGAAAAGATAGAGAAGCTAGGCGGCGCCAAGATGAATGTCAACTTCGTCCCCCATCTCATCCCTGCCACCCGTGGAGAGCTGGTCTCTGTCTATGCCACACTCAAGGCAGATATCGACCCGATGGAGATCCTACGCAAGCAGTACGAGAACGACCGTTTCATCCGTCTACGAGAGACCCCGGTCAGCATCAAAAACACCGCCGGCACACACTTCTGCGATATCTTCGCCGCGACCAACGGCAACGCCCTGTTCGTCAATGCCGCCATCGACAACATTCTGCGAGGCTCCAGCTCACAGGCGCTGGTCGCTGCCAATCTGATGTGTGGGTATGATGAGGGGATGGGGATTCCTGTGGTGGCGTATGTGCCGTAACACTGAAGATCTGTGTGGCGAAAACTAAGCACAGCGTAGTTTTCGTCCGAACAAGTGACTTGTTATGTGTTTCGATACACCGATTCACGATGAAACTCCATGTAAAGCTGATGCTCTTTTTTCAGTTTAACTATCATTGAATCAGTGATACCTAATTGCTCAGGCGCCTGCAGTAAAGGTGAAATCATTATTTTACCTACTTCATCGAAAGATATTAAACCAGCATCAAATGCTTTATCTAGAGTAGGCAATAAAAGTAATCCATTATAACCATCAAGTCGTTCAGTGTTTGATGATGCTCGCCAAGGCTTAATATGTGATGCAACTAATAGTGCTGTATCCTCGTAACCGGTTACAGCACATCCACCCCAAATTGATATTAATTTTTGGCGAAAACTACTTTGTCCTATTCTGGTTTTAAGTAAAGTGGCTTTTTCAGTGCTGGTTATATTGTCTTTGAGCAATATTACCTCAATATCTGTTTCTATGTCTGAATCAAATCCCTCTAGGAGATATTCTGCATACTTATTCAATGCACTGCTGTACATGCTGTGACCACGCTCATTCCGCTCTTGATAGATTGGTAGTTTCCGCAAGCTAATGACAATGGCTTCAAAACGGCTATAACTTAAAATTGAGGTTAGTGTACCATCCATAATACCGGCATCAATAGCCCACTCGGACATTGCACCGCTGATTGCACGCTCATATTTCTCTACGGATGATTCAGACAATCCTCGTAGCCTCATCCAATCTTCAAACGTCACTAATTACTCCTCTTATGACAGATAACTATCTATTCAAGAATCATTATAAGCACTTCACCCTTAAATCCCATAATTACAGAACTCTTCAAACCCCCAACAATAGTTCAAATCAAAACTACGCTACAATATCTTCCATGATACCCATCCAAGAAAATGCCCTGTTTATCGCTGATGCCCATTACCCTACGCATGGGGATGCGCTACTGGAACTGCTCACCAAGATAGAAGTAGGGGATATCCGCATTCCTCAGCTCTTTTTGATGGGGGATATCTTTGATCTGCTTGTCGGAGGACTGGAGAAAAGCTATGCACTCAATGAGGAAGCTATCAGACTGATAGAGTCGATCGGCACACAGCTTCCTGTCTTTTATTTTGAAGGCAATCATGACTTCCAGCTTAAAAAGATATTTAAAAATATCAAAATCTTTTCAAGGGAAGAACAGCCCCAATATATGGGTTATAATGGCTTTATCGTAGGGCTTTCTCATGGAGATAGATATCAGTCAGGATGGCAGCATGATCTGCTCAGCAGGGTATTGAGAAAATCTTTCATATTAACTACAATCAAATGGCTGAAACCCGGTATAGTGACACAGAAAAGAGCCCATCTGGCCACCAAGGATATCTGCCATCAGATACCTGCTTTTGATGCCAAAGCCAAGGCGATATTTGATAGTTACAAGGGTGCGTATTGGGTGATAGAGGGGCACTATCATCAGGGGGAAAAATACTATAGGTATATCTCACTCCCTTCACTGGCATGCCAGCAGCAGGTAGCGGTGATGGAGAAAGAGGGGATCGTGTTTGTTTCGATAGATACATTGGAGGGTGACAGATGAAAATAGCTATATTTGGTGCAGGTGGGGTAGGTGGATATATCGGAGCCAGATTGCTACGGGCAGGAGGGCATGAGGTGACCCTGGTCGCGCGTGGCAAACATCTACAGGCGATACAAGCAGAGGGGCTTCATGTGCAGGATGAAGAGGAGCGCTATGTCGTGCACCCTGACCATGCTGTGGCATCTCTGGAGGGACTGGGAGTCTATGATCTCATCATCTTGACGGTCAAAAGCTATGATCTGGATGAGGCACTGGAGAGGATATCGGCACACTGCAACAGCGATACCGTACTCCTGCCGCTGCTTAATGGCGTAGACCATGATCTCGAGGTCTCGGCACGCTTTCCAGAGGCACAGGTGCTCAATGGCTGCATCTATATCTTCTCCAATATCACAACACCCGGCTCTATCAAAAAATATGGTGGTGTCTTTCATCTCTTTTATGGCAGCAGAAATGTACCAAAGGAGCACTACAGCCAGATAGAAGCACTTTTTGATGCGACAGGGCTCAAGCATCGACTTACAGACAAGATCGAGCTGGAGACCTGGCGCAAGTATCTGCTCATCTCTGCCTTTGCCTCAATGACTTCTTATTATAAGGCGCCATTGGGTGTGATCGCCAGAGACCACTATGACGAACTGGCACAGGTACTTGCCGAGATCAAAGCAGTAGCCAATGCCAAAGGTATCACACTGGAGGAGAAAAATATAGATAATGTGCTGGCGCGTGTCAAAAGTGTACCTTTTGGCTCCAAGACCTCCATGCAGCTGGATTTTGAAGCAGGCAAACAGACAGAGCTGGAAGCATTGACCGGCTATGTGGTAAAGGCGGGGGAGAAGCTGGGTATCGAAACGCCTGTACTTGGCAAGATGTATGCCGCCCTGAAGGATAGCATGTGAAATATCTGCTCGTGACATATCACTGCCTGTGCTGATATTAAGGTAATCTCCTATCTCCGGGGTGCTTGCTCTGCCTCAGCACACTAGCCAATTTTCCATCTCAAACAGTTCTGGGGTGGCAGGCATGCCTTTCCAGCCATGCGACTCCAGATACATCATCTTGCCACCAAAATACCCCACGATATACTTCTCCTTGTAGACAGGGAAGGTACCCGAAGCAAACATTGCAAAGATATCTTTGTGGCTCTTGGGTGTCTCATAGTAGTGAAAATCAAAGCTGTGCAGTGCCTCCAGCGCTGTCAGCAGCATCTCATTGCTGGACATACTGCTGCTCAGTATATAGTAGGCAGGGTAGGCGACAGCAGGATCGGGTAGGAGCTCTGAGACATAGAGTCGTGTTTTCTTCTTTGGATACATAATGCCAGTATAGCCTCTTCTGTGATACCTGTTGGCAAAATATGTCAAATTGTCATACATGGATGCCTCTAGACTTCACAATATTCCAAAAAAGTTTCAAAATATCTTCTCTTTAAACTATGTTTATAGAGGAGGGTGTTAAGATTATGGGAGTTTGCATCACATATAGCAGGGAACCCCTATAGGGAGTGCAACAGTTTATGAAAGGAGGAACACCATTGTATATTGTGTGCATGAGGAGACATGCATGCAGAAGCGTCGTACTCACACATACATCAAAAAGGAGAAAGTATGAAAAAAATTCTAGGTTTATTACTGGCAACTATGGTTGCTATGGTGACGGTCAATGCGGAGATACCAGCAGGTGTCAAAGGTAAAAAACTCAAAATGGCACTGGTCAAGGAGTGGGGGACAGGTACCCACATGATCATGCATATCAATGGTGCCAAGGCAGAAGCAGCCAAATATGGTGTCACACTCAGCGTCATCGATGCCAACCACAATCTGGCAAAAATGGCAGAGGGCATCGAGAATGCCGTGATCAACAAGATGGATGCTATCCTGATCTCACATGGCAAGGCAGATGCACTGACCAAGTCTGTCGAAAAGGCGCTCAAGGCAGGGATTCCGGTCATCGTCTTCGATAATGACTTCCCTATCGATGACAAAGTGGCAAACGGCAAGCTGGTTTCTTTGGATCAGTATGACCTCATGATGGGGTTACTCTCTCAGATGGCACTGGTACAGGCACTCGATGGCAAAGGCAATGTGGTTTATAACCGTGTCGCCAATGTACCGCCAACCGACAAGCGACACCGCATCTGGGAAGGGGCAATCCTGCCTACCTATACTGGTATCAAAGTAGTCAACACCATCGATCTGGGTACCAACAATCCTATGCCTAAGGCACAAACAGCACTGGAGACACTGCTGACTACCAACAACCACATCGATGCGGTGTATGCTGTCTGGGATGAGTATGCCAAAGGTTTCTATAATGCTATCGTAGCTTCAGGCAAGAAGATACCACTCTTCTCTGTCGATATCTCTGACCAGGATCTGGCAATGATGCAGACACACCCTGAGATCTGGAAAGCTTCAGCAGCAGTCAATCCCTATACGGTAGGAAAAGTGCAGGTAAGACTGGCACTCAAGGCACTGGCTGGAGAGAGAATCCCACGATACTACTCTATGACACCAGTACTGGTCAAGTCAGCGGATCTTCCCAAAGAGCGAATCGGTATGGATGGTCTGGCAAAACTCTATCCTGCCTGGGGAAATTCAAATGACTTTGTGGAGCCTTGGATGGCAGAACTGGAAAAGAAATAGGAGTTTCTCTATGCTATCTATGACACAGATCTCCAAAAGCTTCCCCGGTGTGCAGGCGCTCACCGGAGTGGACTTTGAGATAAAGCCCGGAGAGATCCATGCACTGGTAGGTGCCAATGGTGCCGGAAAAAGTACCCTGATGAAGATCCTCTCTGGCGCCTATCGTGCTACGGAAGGGGAGATCGCCATAGATGGGCAGCATGTCGAGATCAACGATCCG
Source organism: Campylobacteraceae bacterium (assembly GCA_027079365.1). GTDB lineage: Bacteria > Campylobacterota > Campylobacteria > Campylobacterales > Sulfurovaceae > JAAXPZ01. The sequence continues at coordinate 12,952 of JALWVW010000271.1, forward strand.
ACCGATGCCAAGAAGAACGGCATCGTCATTGTCTACCAAGAGGTAGATACAGCACTCGTGCCGCACTTGAGTGTGGCTGAAAATATCATGATGGATCGGCTCGTAAGTCCTGAGCATGGTCTGTTTGTGCGCTGGAGTGATATCTATAATGAGGCGCAGGAGGTCATTGACGCCATTGGTCTGCATATCGAACCAAAGCAGCTGATCAGTGACCTGACACTCTCGCAGAAACAGATGGTACTGCTGGGAAGAGCAGTCTACCAAAAAGCACAGTACCTGCTACTGGATGAGCCGACAGCACCACTGAGTCTTACGGAGACCGAGAAACTGTTTACAATTATTGAAAAGCTCCGCAAGGATGGTATGGGAATAGTATTTATCTCTCATCGGCTGGATGAAGTTTTCAATACTTGTGAAAAGATCACCGTACTGCGGGACGGTAAACTGGTAGATACCTATCAGACCGCACAGAGCAGTATAGACAGGATCGTAGAGGCGATGCTTGGTAGAAAGCTGGAGAATACCTTTCCCCAGATCAAGGCACATTCTGAAGAGACGCTGCTGGAGGTCAAAGGACTCTCCGGTGATGGCGGGATCCACGAGATCGACCTTCATGTCAAGGCGGGAGAGATCGTGGGACTCACTGGCTTGGTCGGAGGTGGCAAAACGGAGCTTTGCAAGCTACTGTTTGGTGAAGGCAAGGTCGCTACAGGAGAGGTCAGACTCAAGGAGAAGACGATTTCTCCTCAGACACCTCATGATGCGGTCAGAGCAGGTATTGCTCTCGTACCTGAAGAGCGACGCAAAGAGGGGGTACTGGTAGAGGAGAGTATCGCTACCAATCTCACTCTACCTACGCTGAGCCGTTATTGCAGTGCCTCTCTCATGCGTAAAGGCAAGATCAAAAAAGCCTCAGAAGAGAGCATCGCCAAGGTAGGGATCAAGACACCCAGCCAGAAGCAGCAGGTCTCCTATCTGAGCGGCGGCAATCAGCAGAAGGTGGTGATAGGCAAATGGCTCCTCTCGGATGCGGCACTCTTTTTGCTGGATGAGCCGACCAAGGGGGTGGATGTAGGCTCCAAGTCAGATATCTATGCGCTGATCTCAGAGTTGGGTGAGACAGGCAAAGGGGTGCTCTATGCCTCGTGTGAGTTTAGCGAAGTATTGGGATTGACACACCGCATCTATGTGATGTACAACGGAACGATCGTCAAAGAGCTCGTCA
>JALWVW010000272.1 GCA_027079365.1 Campylobacteraceae bacterium
TGACGCCGACTTTGGCTAGGTCTGCTTGCATCGCTTCTGCTACTTTTCTGGCATTTGGCATATAGGGTCTGACCACTGGCATTGCCCAGAGATCAAATTCTAGATTTTCATACCCAGCCTCTTTGAGAAGTGCTTTGGCTTTTTCCGGATTATATTTAAACTTGGTGATATCCGGATTGTAGCTCCACATGGTTGGAGGGATCGGTGCATAGGCGGCTCTACCAAAACCCGCATAGATCGCTTTAACGATCGCCTCTTTGTTGATCGCATAGTTGATCGCTCTTCGCACTCTGACATCCTTGAAAGCTTTTACTTTCTCGATATTGAGCGCGAGATAACCGACATTGAGTCCCTCTTGCTTGATGAGCTTGATGTTGGGATCTTTTTCCAGATTAGGGATCTCCTCGGGATTAGGGAAGTCCATTACATGGATAGAGCCTACTTTAAGCTCTGCAGCACGCACGGAAGAGTTGGTAATGACCTTGAGGATCAATTTTTTGATATAAGGTTTGCCATCCCAATAGTTCTCATTGGCAGTGAAGATCATCTTGTCGTCTTTGATCCACTTCTGGAAGACAAATGGTCCCGTACCTACAGGATATCTAGAGAGTTTCTCGCCTTCGTCTTTTTTGAGAAGATCCATTGCGTACGCTTTGCAGAGAATAGAGGCAAAGTCCATTGCCATATTGGAGAGGAAAGGTGCTTCTCTCTTGTTGAGTGTGATCTTGACAGTATATTTGTCTACCTTTTCGATACTCTTGACGATCTTGCTCATATTCATGGAGCCCCAGTATTTGTAGGAGCCGCCTATTTTGTGGAAAGGGTGGTCATCCAGCAGTTGTCTGTTGAGTGAGAAGAGCACATCGTCTGCAGTGAGCTCTACTTTTTTGTCAAAGTACTTGGTAGGTGCAAAATAGACCCCTTTCCTGAGATTGAAAGTGTAGGTCAGTCCATCATCAGAAACTTTCCAAGACTCTGCAAGTCCAGGCTCCATGATAGTCGTACCCAGTTTAAACTGAACCAATGTGTCATAGACCTGTTTGGAGCCGTAAAAGCTCTCTCCATCTGTCGCATGTGCAGGGTCAAGGCTCACAGAGTCCCCGCTGC
>JALWVW010000273.1 GCA_027079365.1 Campylobacteraceae bacterium
CATTGGTCACAGAATAAAAACTGAGATAGTCCAGTGACTTTTCATGGTATTTTTCAAAATAGGCATCTTGAATATTCTCATTGATACCCGCAGCCTCATAACCTATACTCTCCAGCTTGCCCACGAGCGCTTTTATCTCTTTGTTTTTCAAGCCGTCCGAACCTCTAAAGGTTGCACTTATCTTTTCACCTGCACTGGCTGTTGCCAATAATAAGCCCGCTGTCAATAGCACTGGAATCACCTTCTTCACTAACATCAATTCTCCTTTTCTGAATGGGTATTCATAATTTTATTCCGATCTTTCTTAATTCCCTCTTGAAATAGTCAAAAAAATTATATTCATTTTTTTGACTATTTTCATCAAATACACTAATCATATTTGTATTCACTCCTAGTTTAAGTTTCATTTCCCTATACTTCTGAATGAATATTCAGTTATACTAATTTTAAAGGAGAAATTTATGAAGTTCACATTTTTGACTAGAGGTATTTTGCTCTCTACAGTAGTAGCATCCACAACTCTATACGCCACCAACGGTGATACGCTGACTGGTGTGGGAGTCAAAACAAGAGGTATGGGTGGTGCAGGTATTGCATTTAGCCATGGTGCAGAGTCTGCACTAGTTAACCCTGCAGCTATCACCAGTGTCGAAGAGCACGAGATCTCTTTTGGTGCTACTATCTTTATGCCGTCTATTGATACCACGCTTGCTACACCAGGCGGTATGCTAGAAAAAAGCAGCAAAGCAGATCTCAGCCTGATCCCTTCTGTTTCCTTGGCACAGAAGCTTAGTGAGCATGTGTATATCGGTACAGGCATGTGGGGAACTGCTGGTATGGGTGTGGACTTCAAGGACAATCCCAGCCATATGAATATGAGAACACAGCTACAGCTGATGCAGTTTGCTGTGCCCGTTGCCTACAAAACAGGAGGCATGAGTATCGCGGTGGCGCCTGTGGTTCAGTACGGATCTTTGGATATCAGCTATACCAACATGCTGGCATCAGGTACACCAAAACCACAAGTAGGTGCTGGTGTCTCTGATGATTTCGGGTATGGGGTAGATTTGGGTCTGCTTTATGACTTTGGCAATGGATTCCGTGTGGGTGCCGTCTACAAATCACAGATCGAAATGGTCTATGCCGGGCAGCTCACTAACTCTGCTGGAGCCATGGGGATAATACTGCCAGATGGTGACCATTTAGATCAGCCTGCTGAGTATGGTGTAGGACTCTCTTATACCAGTGGAGGACACACCTTTGCACTCGACTACAAGCGTATTGCATGGTCAGATGCCGCAGGATACAAAGTATTTGGCTGGGAAGATCAAGATGTCTTTGCAGTGGGATACCAATACGCACAAGACAACTGGGCTATCAGACTAGGATACAACCATGCCAGCACTCCTGTTGCAGTCAATGTTAATCCTGCTATCAATATGTTCAACCTTCTAGGATTCCCTGCTACCGCGGAAGACCATTACACTCTGGGTGGCAGCTATGCCTTATCTCAAGATTTGACACTGGATTTGGCATTGGTCTATTCTCCTGAATCTAAAAAATCATTCACTTTAGCACCTATGATGGCAGCACCCATCTCCAACAAGCACTCTGAGACAAGCGTTAGCTTCCAGCTGACATACAACTTCTAGTACAACTACAAGTAGAGGAGATATACTTTCCTCTACATCTCCTCCTCTACTCCAGAGTTATGCTATAATTCAAAGTATCATCTAACTACACAAAAAAGGAATACATAATGGGTTTTGGAAATATTGTTTTATTGATTATTGTGGGTGTGATCGGTTATCTGATCGCGATCTATAACAAGTTTGTTTCTCTCAAGGCAGGGATTGATGCGGCATGGAGCGATATCGATGTGCAGCTCAAGAGGCGATACAACCTGATACCGGCACTTGTAGAGACGGTCAAGGGCTACAAAGAGTATGAAGGGGACACACTGGAAAAAGTGGTGCAAGCCAGACAGCAGGGCATGAGTGCTACCTCTGTCAAAGAGAAGGAGGCTGCAGCCAATATGCTCACTGGGGCACTGGGCAAGCTCTTCGCATTGGCAGAGGCCTACCCTGACCTCAAAGCCAATACTACCTTTATCAATCTGCAGATGGAGCTGAGCAACATAGAAGGTGCCATCCAGAATGCAAGACGCTACTATAATGCGATCGTCCGAGACTATAATGCCAAGATTGATTCTTTTCCTGATCTCTATATCGCACGCAAATATAACTTCACCCCCAGAGACTATTTTGAACTGGATGAGAATGAAGCAGCCATGGCAAGGAAGATGCCAGAGATCAAGTTCTAGGTCTGGTGCCATGAAGAAGCTTCTACTGGGCATCCTGCTGCTGCTTGCTACCCTTTCCTCGGCAGAGAGGATAGAGAATTTTACAGTAGGTATCACGATAGAGCAAAGTGGCGAGCTGCGTATCACCGAGACGATCGAGTATGATTTTGAGGGTGCCTATAGGCATGGTATCTACCGTGATATTCCCCTGATGATCAAAAATGCCGGCGTCAAGAGAGAGATTGGACTAGGTGACTTCTTTGTCCTTATGGACAACCATCCTGCTCAATGGGCACAAAGCAAGCACAACTCTACCCATGCAGGCAGGGTCATCAGGCTTAAGATCGGATCAGCAGACCGACAGATCACCGGCAAACATACCTATACCATCTCCTATCGCGTGGCGCGTGGCGTACTGCCGGCCTCAAATGACAGGAGCAAGGATGCTGTACGCTGGAATATCGTGGGTACAGGCTGGCAGGTACCTATTGCCAAAGTCAAGGCTGAACTCACCTTGCCCCCTTCACTCAAACAGGAGATACTCCACATCTCCACCTATACCGGTGTATATGGCGCAAGCGGTTCTGCAGCCTCAACAAAGTGGGAGAGTCCCCGACAACTGCGTGTCACCGCCCAGAACCTCCAACCCCATGAAGGTGTGACCATAGAGTTGTCCTTTCCGGCACATACGCTGGATCAAAGCGGTTTGGAAAATACCAAGATCACCTTCTGGGAGCAGATACTGGGAAGTTGGCACTGGGCAGCGCTGTTTGGCTTTCTGCTCTTTTTCTACAAGAAGCTCAGAGAGCAGACAGGGTTTGTGGACAGGCGCTCTATTGCCGTGCAGTATCAGCCTCTCCAAGGGCTCAGCATACTTCAGGCAGGACTGATCCTGGACAAGAGAGCAGACAACAAGGACTTTGCGGCAGCAGTGCTGGAGCTGGCACAACTGGGGTATATTGAGATAAACAATCGAAGCAAAGAGGGCACCCCCCTGCTGAAACGCACTGACAAGAAGATCAAAAATCTTACAACCAATCAGGTCTATTTGCTCAATCATCTACTCTTTGCCAATGGTGCAAAATCCTATCACCTCACTTCTGGTTCCCAAAGCAAGGCGACGGCACTGCAGCAGGCCTTCAAAAAGATAAACCATGATCTCTACACCTGGTCGGTGGCAGATGGATATATGAGTGAAGATCCACAGAAAACAAGAAGCAGCTTTTTCAAGACTGCACTTCTTATACTGCTGCCATTGCTGCTACTGACCTTCTATACACTCAGTCAGGCCATAGGGGGTGACGCAATTGTTCTTCTGCTCTTTGCGGTACCTTTTGTCACGGGAGGGCTTTTTGTCTTTTTCCAAAAAGGGATCTTCAACAAGCTCTTTGGTCTGGTCTTTGCCGGTATGGGAGGGGGCATTCCTCTGCTGAATGCCCTGAGTGAAGCAGACATAGGTATCAGTGATCTTCTTCTGGGGCCGCTTGGGGTATTTTTTATCCTGCTTCTTGCTGCCTTTTATGTCTACAGACATGTAGGCAAATTTACCCCCAAAGGTGCGCAGGCACAAAAGCATCTTTTGGGTCTGGAGATATTCATCAAGCGCGTCAAAGAGGATGAGATCAGGCGGCGACTCGAGAGAGATCCCCTCTATCTGGATAGACTTTTGCCGTATGCGATGCTCTTTGGTGAAACGAAGCACTGGGTAAGCTTCTATGAAATACTCAAGGTCTCTACCCCAACATGGTATGCCGGAGATATCCATGGATTGAGTGGCTTTGACACAGATGTTAACAGTGCCGCCACACCACCTGCAACCAGCAGTAGTGGTGGAGGTGGATTCTCCGGTGGTGGTGGATTCTCCGGTGGTGGCGGCGGCGGTGGTGGTGGTGGGTCGTGGTAGTACCCGATACTCAAGAAAAAGTTCCTTGCCGCTACTGCAAGCAGCCTATCAGCCCCACTGCCAAACGCTGCCCTCATTGCGGAACAATCAGTCCAAACCTGC
>JALWVW010000274.1 GCA_027079365.1 Campylobacteraceae bacterium
GCCACATAACATTACATAACGCCAAATATCCCCACATAACGCCATATAACGCCACGTATCGCCACATCACGCAAGATAACGCCAGAAAACGCCCCATACCCCTACATAACGCCACATAATGCCACGAAACGTCACATAACGTCAAAAAACGCCAGACAACGTCATATACCGTCACTTAACGCCACATAACAGCACATAACACCACATAACATCACATAACGTCACATAAAGTCATACAACAACACATAACGCCAAATAACGCCAGGTAACGTCATATTCCGTCAGATAACGCCGCATAACGCCACATAACGCTACATAACGCGACATAACGCCACATAACGCCACATGACGCCGCAAACCGCCACATCACGCCACATAACGTCACATAACGTCACATAACGCCAAATAACCCCAGATAACGTCATATTCCGTCACATAACGCCACGTAGCGCCACATAATGCCATACAATGCCAAATAACGCCACATGTCGCGACATGACACCACATATCGCCATAAATCCCCCCATAACGCCATATAACGCCACATAACGCCACATGACAGCACATAGTACCACATAACACCACACAATACCACATAGCGTCAGATAACGTCACATAACGTCACATAACGCCAAATAACGCCAGATAACGCCACATAACGCCATATAAACCAACATAGCGCCTCATAACGCCACATAGCGCCACAAAACTCCATATAGCGCCACATAACGCCACATATCGCCACAAAACGCCACATATTTGGCGCTATGTGGCGATATTTTACGTGCTGAGACGCTCTCTGGCGTTAGGCGACGTTTTGTTACCTCATGTAGCGTTATGAGGCGTTATGTGGCGTTATGTGACGGAATATGACGTTGTCTGGAGTCATGTGTTGTTATGTGACGTTATGTGATGTTATGTGGTGTCATGTGGTGTTATGTGGTGTTATGTGCTGTTATGTGGCGTTAAGTGACGGTATATGACGTTGTCTGGCGTTATTTGACGTTATGTGACGTTATGTGGCGTTATGTGGCGTTATGTGGGGGTATCTGGCGTTTTTTGGCGTTATCTTGCGTTATATGGCGATATGTGGCGTTATATGG
>JALWVW010000275.1 GCA_027079365.1 Campylobacteraceae bacterium
TTCAAGATTTTTTTCTCTCTCTACCAGTGTATTTTGCTTCTGTAGTGCCTTCTCTTTTTGAGCCTGCGCTTCTCTGACCTTGAGCATGAGGTCTCTGTTGCGGGTTTCCAACTCTGTGGCAGCTGTATCCAGCTCTTTTTTCTGCTCAAGTTCCCGCTCTCTGGCCTGCACTTTTGCTTTTTCAAGCAATAAGCTGGCCTCTTGCTCTATGGTCTTTGCCTTGGCCTGTGCTTCACGCTCCAGATAGGCAAAGCGCTTACCGCTTCCTATTCTCGAGACAGCCACGCCTACACCCAATCCTACCAAAAGGGAAATTCCCGGTACTATATACATATTGTTTCCTTATGGGCACCCCGACCAAGCGGAGTCCCTTGTATGAAACCAAAATTTCCAATGATTCTCTCTACACCATCAGGCAGTGATGATCCTGTCTGCCCCCACATCATAGTCATCTGTTATCGTCACTTTGCTTTGGCAAAGCACCCTCTGGGTAAACACAATCTCTTTTATATCTTGTTTATATCTTGCAAAAAATCTGTCATACATCCCCTTGCCGAAACCTACACGCCTCAGGGTTCTATCTGTCCCAACTATAGGAACAATGGCAAACTCTATCATTTTTTTTCTATACTGTTTTGAAAATTTTGGTTCTTTTACGCCATATTTTTTTGTTTGTAATGGCAGCCTATATTTTACCAGTCTGAAACTTTCACCTTCCATAAACGGCACCAGTACCAGGATACCCTCTTTGCGAAGCCTCCGTATCAAAGGCATCACATCCACCTCCATTCCCAGAGGAATGTAGAGCATGACACATTTCACACCCCCTGCCTTGATCATGCGATAGAGCATACCGTTGATTCGCTTATCTGCAAGATAATGCTTCTGCCAGGGGAGTGCCCTGAGTCTCTGCAGGGATTTTTTTCTAAAACTCTGTTTTGTCATATCCTCTCACTTTTACCAACTTTGGATATAATCCGCATGACTAAATTATAGCAGGCGGGCAATGCGATCTCTTTCTTTCTTTTTTATTATAGCATCACTCACCCTATGGACAGGCTGTAGCGACAAAACATCTGACGCTACCCAGAGCACATC
>JALWVW010000276.1 GCA_027079365.1 Campylobacteraceae bacterium
ATGAAACAGAAGCTTTTGATCGCTATCGCACTCTCCAAAAAAAGCAACCTGCTTATCTTTGATGAGCCCACGGCCAATCTCGACCCCAAAGGCAGAGAGCAATTCTATGAGCTGCTTACAGAGATTGACCCCTCCTGCTCTACACTTTTCATCACGCACCGACTCGATGAGATAGAAGGATTGGTCAATCGGCAAATCACCATGGATCTTGGAAAGGTGGTAGAAGATGAAAAGATTTAGTTTTCTTCTTTTTGCTCTTCTTTTCGCCTTTGGATTTTCAGGATGCGAAAAAAAACCTATCGGTAGTGTAGAGAAGATGCATTGGGACAGAGACATGTGTGAACGCTGCAAAATGGCAATCAGTGAACGAAAGTTTGCCGTACAGATCATTGACCCTGCCACAGGAAAAACATATAAGTTTGATGATCTTGGCTGTGCAACACTCTGGCTAAAAGAGGAGAAAATACCTTGGGCAAACAAGGCGATCATCTGGATCACAGATGCCAAAACAGGCGCGTGGATCGATGCCAGAAAAGCACAGTATATCAATGATGCCATTACCCCCATGGCCTACGGTTTTGCGGCCCACACTGAGGCGACCCTGCCCAAAGGAAGTACCGTGTTTGATTATACCTATGTCGTCAATAAAATAGAAGAGATAGAGCGAGAAAATACCACAAAAATAAAGGCCTACTGATGAAAAATCTTTTACTGATAGCCTATCTGGATATCAAAGAGTCCCTGCGCTCAAAGTGGTTCTATGTCTACTCCCTGGTCTTTGGTGGGCTCATGGCACTCTTTTTTATCACAGGTGTTTCTGATTCGGTGGTCATGGGCTTTACCGGACTTAGCCGCATGTTACTCGTATTTATACAGGTGACCATTATTATTCTTCCGATCTTTATTTTGATCACTACGGTAAAATCTATCTCAGGAGACAGAGAGAGCAATGTCCTGGAGTATATGCTCTCTTTCCCTGTCTCTCTGAAGGACTACTACTGGGGGAAGATGCTTGGGCGCTTCGCGACAGTCTTTCTGCCAGTCTTCTTGGCATTGATGCTTGGTGTAGTATTTGGTATGCTGAAGGGTGGCGTGCTACCCTGGAAAATGATCTTTCTCTACTCTGCTCTACTCTTCTCTTTGAGTTTTGTCTTTTTGGGATTGGCTTTTTTGCTCTCGACCATACTCAAATCGACCGATATCGCATTGGGTGCCTCTTTCGTGATATGGATCGTACTGCTGGCCTTTATCGATATTGCACTCATGGGTCTCATGCTGCAAAACAGGGTGAGTGATGAAGTGGTTATCACACTGGCAATGCTCAACCCCATAGAAGTATTTCGCATAGGTGCCATCTCTCTCTTCGATCCTGAGCTGACAGTAGTAGGCCCTGTCGCCTATTATCTGCTTGATACGCTTGGCTCCACACTGCTGATCGTCTATGCCTTTGTTTACCCTATCATGATAGGATTACTACTCTCCTATATGGGCTATATTGCATTTAGAAAAAAAGATCTATTATAAGGAAAATCATGAAAAAATATATCGTATGGATACTATGTGGAGGACTGGTCGTGGCCGGACAACCACAGCCTTTCAAAGCAAAAAATATACAACCCACACAACCTTTTACCGGAAAGATCACCCAGCTACAGCAAAAGCTTGATCCCATGTTCAATATCCCTTTGAACAAATACCCCAAATGGCATGCAGAAGCAATATTAAAAAATGGACACAAGGCAGAATTCATCTCGGTAAAGTCCATGATGCAGGTGTACTTGCATCAGGACTATTTTCTGAAACGCAATCTTCTTGAAGACAAGATAGACAGGATCATGATCAAAGACTACCTCACCGGAGAAAAAAAGGATGCCAAAAGTGCCGTCTATGTATTTGGCAGTAGGATCATTGGACCCCATGGAGATGATCTGATCCCTTTTGCAACAGAGACAAACGCAAAGCTCTTTATGCTCAAAAACGGGGGCACCAAACTGTTGCCCTATGGCAAGATCACGGCAGGGCTGTTGCGCTATCTGGATATGTAAGCTATGCCAAGCATACCCAAACTCTATCATGCATTTTGTGATGAAAATAGAGTGATCAAAGTATGATAAAGCTATGAAAACTAGAAACTAAAGCCCATGAAGGAGAAAAAATGAAAAGACCAGAGCCCATTGATGAAGAGGTCGTGCTTCAAAACAATATTTATATAGAAAGTGATACCGATACAAAAGGGATCATTACCTATGTCAATGACTATTTTGCAGAAATCTCAAGATATACCAAAGAGGAGCTTATTGGGCAGCCTCACAGTATCGTCCGGCACCCGGATATGCCCAAAGTACTCTTCAAGATACTGTGGGATCGCATCCAAAACGGTCATAATTTTGTTGCAGCTGTTAAGAACTTGGCAAAAGACGGGAGATACTACTGGGTCTTTACAGATTTTGATATCCTCAAAGATGAAGAGGGGCACATCATCGGATACAAAGCATCAAGAAAGAAGATCTCCAAACATGTAACCGATACGCTTGACCCCATATACAAGCACTTGGTTGCCATAGAAAAAGAGGAAGGCATAGAAGCCTCTGAGGCATATCTGGACACATTTTTATCCTCTCATGGAGAAGATGTCACCGTGGACACACTGCTTCAGGAGATCCATAGATTTTACTAGAGAGTCTGCCGAAGAGCCTCAGACTCTCCATGGGAAGGCTGCCCGTAAAACCCCGCTACACACTGAAGTCTCCCTAGAGTCTAATCAGCCTTACGGGATTGATATATTTCGAATCTTTGGTAGCCTCGAAGATCAGTTTTCTCCTGACCTTTCCGATAACCGCACCTTTTTTAATCCGGCTGCCCACCTTGATCATCGGAGATATGCGTGAGAGTCCTGCATAGACAGTATGAAGCTTTCCTCCATGTGCGATGACGATCACTTTACCCAGCATACTGTTCTGTCCGGCAAAGACCACTTTGCCATTGAGCACACTGCGCACTTTGGCATCAGAGTTAGCTGCTTTAAGTGTCACAGACTCATTAAATATCTTCATCTTGTAGATTGGATCGATATAGGTACCAAAGCTCTTGACGAGTCGTGCACGCTTGAGTGGAGAGATCGTTTTGGCACCCCGGTAGCGATAGATCTTATCCCTATGATAGGAGCTTCCTACCTGCTTGACCTGTGCGTTGCTGGCAAAAGATTTGGCGGAGACATGCCCCTGTGTGCCCTCCTCTCTCGCAGCAGTTCTGGCTGTTGCCCTACGGTTGATCTCTGCCTCTCTTGCTCTCTCCAATGCCCTCTCCTTGGATATCTCCTCTTTGCGGATGATATTGAGCTTCGCCAGTGTAGAACGGATCATCGACTGCTTTCGCATCAGCTCTTTGATATTTTTACGGTATGCCGTCTCATCTGCTGTAAGTTTTTTGAGTAGTTTCTCTTTCTCGGACTTCTTTTTACGATAGACTTCTCTTTTTTTGCTGATCTTGGAGATACTTCTCTCTATCTTTTTCTGGTACCCGAGTGCCTCTTTTTTCTTTTGCAGACTTTTGCTTATCTCTGATTTTAGCCTATTGAGATCTTGTACATTTTTCTCTTTATAGGTCTCGTAGATCTCTCTCATCACCACAGAATCTATCGTCTTTTTCTCTATCTTGTCCATCACGATCATAAGAGAAAACTGATCAATAAGCAAAGAGACAAAGTGGGCATTCTGCTGCTTTATCGTCTTATCGAGTGCACTCACTTTCCCTTCAAAGGCATTGATCTTCTTTTTAGCAACTGTGAATTTCTCCTCATTGCTCTCTTTGTCTTTTTCGAGCTCCTTGAGTATTTTGGCCAGCTTTTTATTCTCTTTTTCCGCTTTGAGGATCGACTTGGCTATCTTTGAGAGCTGCCGGTTAAGTTGCTTTTGCTTCCTGTCTGTCTGGGAAAGATCTTTTTTGTTGGAATGAATACGGCTTACAGTAGAGCCGCCCTTTTGATCCCACAGGCTCTTTATCTTTGTTGTTTTGGCAGAAAATACCAGTGAAACAGAAAAGAAGAGAAGCCATATTATTCTGATCAAAGTTTACTCTCCCTGCTCCCCATTACTACCATCAAGACTGCAGTAATCACAATGAATATCGCTATACTGCCCAGTATAGCGATATCCTTATAGGCAAAGAGCAATGCTTCGTTTTGCATAAGCAGGTCAATATGACTCTGCTTAATCCACACAAAGCGTAGAAAGGCAAACAGTCCACTCGTTAGCAGCGTAGCGATGATCGCATCAATGATCGCCCG
>JALWVW010000277.1 GCA_027079365.1 Campylobacteraceae bacterium
CCTATACCCCACTTTAAAAACCAACCCATCATGCAGATCATCATCACCCACGGCACGCTGATAGGTAGCGGTGGTGAAAAATGTTTGGTTGATCTTGTAGTAAAGCGTGCTAGAGAGCATATGGTAGGACTCTTCATATCGATATTTTGTCTGGGTGTAGCTGTAGGAGAGATTGGCATAAAACTGCTTGGTGATAAAGTAACCACTACCTAGATAGAGAGCATAGCTATCTTGCAAAGGCAGGCTGATGGGATCGTCGTTGACCCTAGTATAGTGGGCACCTGCGAAGTATGAGCGCGAGGCAGAGGGATAGTAGTGCAGAGATTGGTAGAGGGTGTAGTCGGTCTGATTACCAGTGACATCAAGAGTGGGGAGTTTGATGCCGGCACCGAGAGATAGGTTGATCGTAGGGGTCAGTCGAAAACGCTTTTTGACTTTCACGATGGTGTCTTGGATATTGGTATGTTCATGGTCGGTATCGTACGCACCTTTGAGGCTGTAGCTCCAGCTATCATGATAGTATCGAAGCTGTAGAGAGCTTAGGTGCTCTTTGTCATCGTATAGGTCTTCATTGGTCGTATATCCATAGCCTAGAGATAGAGTGAGGTTGGTCTGATCGCTTTGTTGGGGGAGTTTGAGGATCTTGGTGGTGCATCCGTAGCGATCCACTTCGTGTAAAAAAGGTGTGTTTTGACACTGATCTAGTCTGTCAGGCACGCCATCCAAGTCGCTATCTGTGAGTGTCTCTGCTGGGCTTATGGTCGCTATCATTATAGCGACGAGGTAGTATATCGGTTTAGTCATCATCTCTGCGTTCCTCTCGATCTTCGATATCCGACTCTAGCTCTTCTTGTAGGTCTTCTTCGACTTTGATGCGTTGATCTTTTTGTAGGGTTTTAGCTTGGAGTTTCTTCATCGCTTCGATGCGCTGCTTCTCTTTCATCTTTGCGAGTTTGTGTTTGAGGGCGTTCATGAGTTTAAATCGCTCTTGCACGGGTGCTTTTTGTATAGCTACGATCTCCGCGTCGATGTCTGCCCCTAGGAGCATGGGTATGAGCAGGAGTCCCATCCAGCGTATCATGATAGCGCCTTTG